>NZ_JBQFPJ010000014.1:0-137507 GCF_056534475.1 Ruegeria sp. D4 | reverse complement strand
GTTTCATGAGGAGTTCCCAGATCGCCGCCGCCAAGTGGCGGCTGGCGTAGCTGTCGGAGGGATAATGCACCCCGATCCGCTCACGATTTACAGCGATGCGTTGCGCGATCGTAAAAATAGGCGAGTGGATCACTTTGCGTTCAGTCAGATCGCTCCTCTCAGGTTTCCTCAACAGATGACCATCTCCCTTAGTCGTGCCTGTAGGCTGGACGCCGTAACGCGCTGCGATGCCAGGAATTTCACACAGGAGCAATGAGATTAAATGCGCAAGGAAGGAATGGCCACTGGGAAAGGCCGGATGCGCAGGAGGGCCGAAAGGAACGGTAAGGCCGGGACGCAGGATCGAAGGTCGCACCCGTTTGTAATGCGCTTTGTAGGACATGTAGGCCACGTTCCCCAGCGCGAGACCTATGTCGATCAGTTGCAACGTATAAGGATGGTCGAAGGAATTGATGCCAAGGAAATGGACCAGATAGTCGGGCAACCCATCCGCTTGGATATCTGATTCCACGAGGTAGCTCTGCCGGTCATCCTCCATGTAGTGCTTCAACGCTTCCAACTCGCCTTTTATGATCGAAAACGCTTCGTTTTTCTCCGCCTGTGAATTCCCCGACGGCCTCCACTTCAAATCATCATCTTCCAACCAGTCTTCTCCCCCCGGTTCCGGATTAAACCCAACAAGTGGGTTCCACTTGTCCGCCTGCCCAGCAAACTCAAGAGCGGCAAGCGTGGCCGGCTCGGACCGGTCTGCCGCACGCAACCATTCCGTCAGATGCTTGTCGAACGGCAGTGCCCAGAAACGCAAAGCCGGGTCCCAGTCCTGCGTTGTCCACTCCAGCCAGGGTCGGTCCGGTTGATACGGGCTGATGATGTAGTCCAGCGGAAAAGATGGGTTGCCCGCATTGTCGGGAGTGAAGTTCAGCGCCCAGGGTAAGAGAGCGAGTTCAATGGGTGTTGCGTAGTAGCTGCGGACGAACCCGATGCCCCCATCCGCGCCGACCGGGATTTCACCCATAACAGGATCGGTACCCATACCGGCCCCCATGCCCATACCCATGCCGGTTCCCATGCCCATACCCATGCCGCGTCCCATACCCATGCCGCGCCCCATGCCCATGCCCATGCCGGTTCCCATGCCCATACCCATGCCGCGTCCCATACCCATGCCGCGCCCCATGCCCATGCCCATACCGCGTCCCATGCCATTTCCTGTATTCATGTTCGATGTCATCTGAAGTCTCCCTAGAAATTGATACGGAAAAAAATTGCCCGTGAAACAATCAGTCAGCGCGGCAAGCCCGCGATCAAGAGCCCGCTTTTTAAAGCCCGTTTGTGTTCGCTATGAACGAAAGGATACCATGAAACAAAATGATCGACCGAGAATTTTTCGTCGAGCCTCAATAACTCATTACCGACTTCTCGTGCTTTATCTTCTTCCCCATTCATCGCGAGACTTGCGGCCAAAATCCTCAACGTCGCAATGAATCGCGGATTTACTTGCCGAGCCTTTTCCAGCCAAGAAATGGATTCGGCATAATTCTCAGACACAAACTCCGCAATTCCGGCGCCGGTCCACCATGTAAAATTTAGATTGTCAAAAGGACTGAGCTTAAAGGCATTTTGAAACCTGTGTATCGCGTCCTCACCGCGGCCGAGGTAGGACAGAGTAACCCCACTCCACGCCCAACCCAAAGCGTTGTTTTGATCCAGCGACAAAGCCAAATCGAACATGGACAGCGCTTGATGCGGTTTTCCTTTGAGCAGACTTGTCAAATGACCTGCCACGACCTGACAAAACGAGTCTTCGGGATCAAGTACGATTGAATACTGAGCATGTTCAATGGCCAGTTTTTTGTCCCGCTCAGGATCGTCCGAGCGCCCTTCGCCAAACAGGTAGTTCAGGCGCCATGCTGAATAGGCATAGGCCTGCGCATATGTGGGATCGAGTTCGATCGCCCGTCGCAACGCAGTTCCGGAATTCCGGTACCCATCTTCAGTGAACCGGTACAGTTCCGAGGCCGCCTTGAGAACGCAGTCATATGCGTCGAGGCTTTCCGTAGAGCGATTTCGAACGCGCTTGATACCATGCGCTTTCAGGCGCGGTTCAAAAGATCCAACAACTGCTGCCACGATGGTGTCTTGGAAGTCGAACAGGTCATCGGCGCTTCCGTCGAACGTCTCGGACCAGATCGATCGGTTCAAGGCGACGTCGACCAGTTCCGCCGTTATCCTAAGCCGATCGCCTTGGCGACGCACGCTGCCATCCATCACGTAGTTGACCCCTAGCAGCGAGGCGACTTCCTGCAAGTCCATCAAACGTTTTGCAAATCGCAAAGTCGAAGCGCGCGCAATGACGTGAAAGGCGTGGCTGCGCGACAGACCATTGATGATGTCTTCGGTGATGCCAGACCCAAAATACTCCTCCATTTCATGGCCCGATGACGCGCGAAAAGGCAGAACCGCAACGGTGGGGCGGGAAGTCCACTCGATAAAAGGTTGGTGCAACCGCGTCTCTTCTTCGGACGCTGCTTCTGAAGGAATCACCTGAAACACGTGCACAATGCGTTTGATATTCTTCAGCCGGGGCGTCCCGAGATCTTTGAAGCTGACATTGGCTTTGTTGGCAGCCAATTCCCGGACGATGCCTGTAGCTATGATTTGACCGGGGGCCGCTGCATCATGAATGCGCGATGCGATATTTACGCCGTCGCCCAGTATGTTCCCATCTTGCACCAGGACATCTTCGACATTTACTGCAATGCGCAATTGCAAATTGCTTTCACTGCCCGCATCCATACCAGCCTTGAGTTGCGGGGTATTCTGTGCATCCACCGCCCACTCTAGGGCCGCAACAACACTTGTAAACTCGACAAGGATTGCATCTCCGGCGGTTTCAACTAGCCTTCCGCCATGTCGTTTCAGCAAGGGCAGCAAAACATGTTCTTTGAGCGATTTCCATTGATTGCCTGCGCGAATATCGTTTTCTGCAACAAGACGCGAAAACCCTGCAACGTCCGCAAATGCTACAACCGCAAGCCGACGCGTTTCGGCCGCGCGAGGTCTGTCAGTCTGCACCATCCAATAACACCCTCGAAAACACTCATAATTGGCCAAAGTAGATCGGCACATTCAGAAGCTTAACGCCACACTCTCTGTCGGTCTATCTTATCACTTTTCCAGAAGCCTCCTTCGGCAGAGTCGCTTTGGTCGGTAGTGCACTGTAAGGGCGGGAGGTTTTAATGCCGCTGAAGCCCGACTTGGTGCGAATGCCTGGATTTAGGTGGCGACCGTTGATGGCAGGTGCTCTGGAATACAGCTTTTCAAGCTTCAACGGGGAGAAAACCCGACCTTCGTGTCAGCCTGTATGAAGTGTACGTTCGAGCCAAAAAAACTCATGCGGCATTTCAGAAACGTGTCCAAAGTAATTGCAATCTGAATGTCCGCATCCAGATCAGTATTGAAGTCAGTGCGCACATGCAGAAAGTGACCGCTCTCCGCCTCTTTGGGGCCAATTCCGCACGCATCCCCAATGTCGAATTTGGACTGATATTGTTGAAAAACTCCAGTTTTGGCCAAAACCGTTGAAAAAATTACCCATTGAGAGGCGGTTGAAGTTTTTGGCCAGGGGGTCGGCCAAAGCATTGGTTCCGCGATGTGCGAGGCTGTCATGGCCTGCGCTGGGCAAGTGGCGTCAATATTGCTGACGCGATGGAAGTAGGCGAAAAAGCGAGTGGGCCGAAATCTCGAGTTTTTCACCAATATTGGCTCTTTGCGGTCATTCGCCGAAGATGGCCTGATTGACTGCTATGCGGACAGAGCTGCCATTAAGCCTCAGCGACTGATTCGTCAGGCTAGAGCAGTCTCCAAACGTTCCAACGAATTCTGCGGCCACACCTCGTCGAAGCTGTAAAATTCCTCGAAGATAGGAATCTCCTCGCTGAGCGGCACCCAGGCCTGTTTGCTGCTAGTAAAAATCTGTACGTCCGGAGGACACTGATCCGGGTCGTTCAGTGTTCCGACGCGCACGTACCTTAACTTGCCAAGGCGGATCATGTAGCTGCTGAAAACGGCGACTCCACAATCCCTACAGCGCGTAACAATCTGACCTTTCCCGCTTGGAGTGGAGAGCTCATTTTCGGTGATTGGCCCCTCGAACTTCACTCGGTCAGCTTCAATGATAGCGTTCAAGACGTAGGCTGCTCCGGTTTGTCGCTGGCATTCGCGACAGTGGCAGCAATGCACGAACATGGGTGGCGAAGTCATCTGATATGTTACGGCTCCACAGCCGCATTTCCCTTTGATCATTATTTCCCCCGAGTTGTTTCCTATTGTTCAAGCCATGGCTCTTATTGGACCAGTTCGTAATGCTTGATAGAACGCGACTCGACTAATTCGGCCTCTGCCGGATCGATATGCGGGCTCTGGTAGTTTTCGCCGACAAAAGCCTTTAGTGACTCTAGGTTTTCCCACACCATGACAAAGCTGAACTCTCGTGGTGTGTCAGCACGTGCGGCACCAGGAAACACTTGAACGATACCCTTAGTGCCCCTCATCAAGGGTATGGCTGTTTCATGGAAGAACTTGCTGAACTCTTCCTCTTTGCCTGGCCGAGCCACGACCTGAAAAATGCGCATGATCATTCATCCGACCTCCGTAAAGTACGGTTCCTGAATGTAAGAGCGCCTCTAGTTCTAGGACCATATCATTTTGTTACGAGCGTGTCTGCTTTGGGCTCCAAGCAGCCGTTCGGTAGAATTTAATGAATGCCTGTTAAGCGGACGTAGCCGACAATCGTCTGAACAGTCTAGCTACTACAAACTGCCAATGCCGATAATTATCGTTCCAAATGGCACTGAAATCTAGCTTCCCGCAAACGGTCAGCCGTGCGTGGCGCGGTACTTGATTTGTAGTAACTTCCGCGTTGCGAACGAAACCGTATCTGGCCTCTATTCGAGATTTGATGACAATCGGCCAAAACAGAATTTGCGATCCGTCAGAACTCTTTTGTTTATCCTGCTCAGATCAAACACGAACAAGTAGCTCGTTTGATCCATTCGACTCAATGGTTAACGATTGCTTTAGTACAAGTGAAAGTAGTAGATCAGACAAGGGTACTTGCGGGACTGTTCGGTGGATGAACTTGAAAAAATACTGAGCAACATCGGGTTTTCTCAATACCTCGATGCTTTTGTTCAAAACGACATTGATATGTCACTTATTGGCGATCTGACCCTCGATGAATTGAAGGAAATCGGCATCGTTTCTCTGGGGCACCGGAAGAAAATCCTGGCGGGCCTGAAAAAGGCCGCGGAAACATACGACCCAACTGTCACTGCACCCACATCGACAAACCTTGAAAGCTCCTCTGACGCTGAACGGCGAGACGTCACTACCATTTTTGCCGACCTCAGCAGCTATACTCAGTTATCGCGCGAACTGGACAAGGAAGATCTGCACGATGTGCTGTCTTGCTTGTATGATCGCTTCAATGAAATTGTGATCCGCATGGGTGGCACGGTGGACCGTCATATCGGCGATTGTGTGATGGCGGTTTTCGGCGCGCCGGTCTCATTTGGCAACGATAGTGAACGGGCGTTGCGGACAACCGTCGAGATGCACCGCGCCATGGAAGAGATATCTCGAAGATTTGGTCGTGAACTGACTGTTCATATTGGTGCTGCAGCTGGCAACGTTCTCTTCTCCAAGCGCGGTTACGGACAACGAAAAGACCAAGACTTTACTGTGACTGGAGATACTGTGAACCTAGCGTCCCGCCTTGCTGATCAGGCTGGCCCAAAAGAAACACTGATTGACGACAAGATATTTCTGTCTCTCAGTCAAAGCATTCATTGCGACGCTCCAGTCTCTTTACAGGTTAAAGGGTACGAAAGCCCCGTGCTGGCGCATCGGTTTGTCGGCTTCGGTCGGGCGGTCGCACAAAACAAAATTGTCGGACGTGATCGAGAAGTCGAGCTACTGGGTCGAGCACTTGACGGAACCATCTCGCGGCGTACTGGTGAAACGGTATACCTGCGCGGAGATGCGGGTATCGGCAAGACGAGGCTGGTTCAGGAAACTCTTTTAAGGGCAAAAGCGAAAGGTTTTGACAGGCATTCCGCACTGTTTCTTGACTTTGGTCTGGGAGATGCAGAGTCGCCCGTGAACAAAATCATAAGCAGTATGTGTGGTCTGGGAGAGCACGCTCAACAATCAGCGGTCATGTCCGTGATCAAGCGATTGACCGAGGCAGACGTCCTGAATGAGATTTCCACACTTTTCATGGTTCAGATTCTGGGCGTGAAACCTGATCTTGAGATGTCGGTGATGCTTGGTGCCATGAGTGACACCGCTCGGGTGGAAGGGTTGCATGAAACCATCAGACGCGTCGTGCGTCATTTCTCAGCGCAAACACCGCAACTGATTGTTTTGGAGGATGTCCATTGGGCAGATCCCAAAATGCTGCCCTTGATAAATATTCTGGTCGATGAAAGTCAGGCCAATCCGGTCTTTCTTTTGCTTACATCACGTATGGAAGGATACGTGATGGACATGGATATTGCTCCGATCGAAAGTTCAGCGCGTGTAAGAAGAATGACCCTGGGCGCTCTGAAATCGGCTGATGCGATGGAACTTGCACAGATGACCATTCGCGTCACGAACCAAATGGTCGATGAGTGTATCGAGAAGGCGCAGGGTAACCCGCTTTTTCTGGTTCAGATGTTGGCCCACGCGAACGATGTAGATGGGCTGGTTCCCAGTTCGATCCAAAGCTTGATTCAGGCCCGCTTTGACCGACTTGCGCCGCAAGACAAGAAAATACTGCATGCGGCAGCCGTGTTGGGGCAGCGTTTTACGATGAGCGCCGTGACGCAAATTGCAGAGGTGAGCGTTTACGACGAGCGCCCATTGCTGGACGCAGCCCTGATAAAACCCATCGACGACGGATATCTTTTTGCCCATGCTCTGATACGGGATGCCATTCTCAGTACTATTCTGCGGAAAGACTTGCGCGCATTGCATTTGGCAGCCGCAAATTGGTTTGAGAAGCGCGGCGTCGTACTTTATGCGCAACATCTTTCGTTCGCCGAAGACCCGCGCGCCGCTGAGGCGTTTCTCTCGGCGGCGCGTGACGCAAGAGATGCATTCCAATCAGATGATGCTCTGGATTTTGCACAAAAGGGGTTGAACTGCGATCCCGATCTAGACACGCGTGGTGCACTTTTGCGGGTCAAAGGCGATGTTCTGCGGGAGTCAGGTGACAGTGAGAAATCCATCACATGCTTCCGCGAGGCACAAGACTGCGCAGCGCATGCGTTGGACAAATGCCGTTCGTTGATCGGCATCGCTGCCGCCATGCGTATCCTGGACCGGATCGATGAAGCGTACGCGGTTCTCGACGAAGCCCAGACTATTGCCGAAGGCGGCACGCTTTTGTCTGAGTTGAGCAATATACACTATCTGCGTGGGAGCCTGCATTTCCCACGTGGTGATCTAGACGGTTGCCAGGAAGAACATTTCAAATCGCTTGAATATGCGCAGAGAGCCGATTTGCCGGAAAGGCAAGCCCTGGCGCTCAGCGGGTTGGGCGACGCCGCTTATGCGCGTGGCAGGATGTTTACCGCTCATGAGGTCATAGAAAACTGCCTGCAGCTTTGTGAACAACATGGTCTGGGTGCAGTACAGAGTGCTAATCTGTTCATGTTGGCCACAACAAAAATTTACATGAACCAGACCGAGCAGGCGCTGGCCTGCGCCTTGCAGTCAGCCGAATTGGCGCAAAAACTCGGAACACATCGTCCGGAAATCGTGTCTCGACTGACAGCGGGCTGGATCCTCACTTCGATGGCGCGGTATGCCGAAGCACGCTCGGAGATCGACAGGGGCAGCAAACTAGCCGAACGCATCGGCGCGAAACGGTTCCTTCCCTTTTTGGAAGAGACACTTGCACGCATAGAGTTCGAACAGGGCAACGACATTGAAGCAGAGAGGCTTGCCGAGGACGCGCTGACGAAAGTGCGCGAAATGGCGCTCGATACTTTTATAGGCCCTTGGGTTATGTCCACGGTTGCCCTAACGACATCAAATGCCGCGCGACGCATTGAAATTCTGCGGGAAGGAGAAGCATTGCTTGCAAAGGGTTGTGTTGGTCACAACTACTTTCGGTTTTACCGAAATGCCATACAAGCTTGCCTGAACGCAGAGGCCTTCGAGGACGCAGAGCGTTTGGCGACAGCCCTCGAAGACTACACCGCGGACGAACCGACACCATGGTCGCAATATCATATTCAACGGACCAGAGCGCTGACAAACAAAGCGCGCGGGATGCCAGATAACGAAGCATTGACATCACTTCGAACGACGGCAGAGGCGGCGAGCCTGTTCAACGCAATGCCCGTCATACGCAAAAAACCCTATCAAACGGCGGCGACCTAAAACTGATCGCACCTGCAGGAAAGGATACAACCCATGACCGAGACACAATCCTTGGGGACCGAAACAACGCAGGTTGTAAGCGACGATCAATGGGCTATCGTTCTTGAGGCGTTGCCGGATGCGGTGACGTTAAGCGAACCCCTCGAGTTGCGAGCATCATTCGATGTCTTAAACGTCGCCAAAGGAGATATCCTGCCGCCAAGCGGGATGTATGTTGTGCTCGAGGGCAATATCGCCCTTTTGCAAACTGACGAGAAGCTCGCCCGCGCCGAAACGGGAGATTATTTTTACGAGGCGCACCTTGCATATACGGAACTGCCGGTTGGCCTGACCGCCCAAGCAGAGCAAAACACAACTCTGGCTTACTTGTCGCGCAACAAATGGAGCGATCTGAAGAACGAGACACGCGAAGTATTTGTCTCAACGCTCTTTGGCGACCTGGTGAATGTCTACATGCAGGACTTCCAGCAATCCATCAATTGCTGCAGCGTTACTGCTGCGGCGTTGAGTATGACCGCACTTGGCTTCTCTTGCGAGGTCAATGACATCTTCCGGAAGGTCAACTTGCCGAGTTCCTATGTCGTCAACACGGGTATCGCGCTGGGTGAGCTTTTCGATATCGCTTGCAACTACATCCACACGGTTGGTCTTCGGGATCGGGTCAAAGTGACGCCTTTCTTCATGGACCCTGAAACAACCAGCGCGGAAACGTTGATGGAAGCCATTCTCGAATCCGAGCGTGTTGCGGGCAAAGACGATATCATTGTTGCCAATTTTCAGGTCGGCATTGCACACGGTCGTCCGATGCCCGGGGGGCATTTTGCCGTGATCGCCAAATGCAACCCGAGCACCGGCTTGCTGCATATGATGGATGTTCACCCGGAGAAGTATGGCAAGCTGTGGGTGACAACGGTCGGCCGGCTTTACGAAGCGATGTCCGATCGCGACGGAAGCTCGCACCGCGCAAGGGGAATCTTGCGGTTCTCAGCCCGCGGTGCGGTCGCAACCGAACTCGAAGCGATCAAACGTGAGATCCGTTACGTGGACAGCACCATTCATCTAAGCATCTCGAATGACAAACGGCATGAGATGTTCAGACGCTCCACACCCAACTTGAACGGTTTGAGTGTTCTTGCGGAAAGCTTCGAGATTTTCGGAGATCACGGTGCCAGCGAAGACAAGCTGATGCGGGTGGCAGAACTTTCCTACACGGAGTCGCTCGGCAAGGTCAGATCGGCCGCAGAGCTCAGCAAAATTGCGCGGAAGTATCTTGCTAAAATGGAAGATCTGCACGTCAAAGCCGAGTTTCATTCGTTCAACACGAGAACAAAAGAAAGCCCGGACACGGCGGAGGCTTGGTTCGAGGCGCAGTTGCGGACCCTTAAATCTCCTGAGACGCATAAGCCGGACCAGAGTTTTGATTCTCCCGATAAAGACGAACCGCACCAGAAAAAGCGTCACTTGCAGATCAACATCGATCTGAACAAGGTACTCGGACACAATGCCGTGGCTCTGCCCAGTAGCGATTTCACAGAAACAGCGCTTTTGCAGGAGTTCTGGTGCCTTTGTATCGGATACAATGAGGACACCGATTACGTCACCCTCGTGGATATGAGCCCTGCAACTTCGCAAGTCTGGCAGATAACCCGCACAGCTCTCTTTCATGGGCTGCGCGACAACAATGATCCCGAGATGGTCGTACTTCAAGAAAAAGAAATGCCGCGTGACCCGGGCGATGTCCAGCAGCTGTTAAAAGACCATAAA
Source organism: Ruegeria sp. D4 (assembly GCF_056534475.1). Lineage (NCBI taxonomy): Bacteria > Pseudomonadati > Pseudomonadota > Alphaproteobacteria > Rhodobacterales > Roseobacteraceae > Ruegeria > Ruegeria sp. D4. The sequence goes on along the minus strand of NZ_JBQFPJ010000014.1, from coordinate 127,310 downwards.
CTGATCCTCTTTTATGACGACGAAGATCCGTGGTCCTACATGCTGCATAGTGTCTTGAACAACATCGGCGCCGAGGATCTGGTTGAGGTTGATGTGTCCGGCGACACTACGCTTGCGACACGCATGCGGCGGCAGCTTGAAAAAATAACAAGCAAACCCACGGTGCCGTATTTGTTCCTCGAAGGCGAGTACCTCGGCAAAAGAAAAGACATTATGGATGCCTATATCGCCGGGCGACTTCAGGAAGACATCAAGAAGGCCGGCTTGCGCGTGTTGTTAAAAACCGAGACACCGAGCCTGGAGCACAATGACTACGGATATCCCAAGGGCGGTTTGACGGAGCCACGCGACGGGAAGCGCAATGTGTTGCTTTGCGCTTGCGGCTCCTCTGCGGCGGATAAAGTGCCGGAACTTGTGCAGAAGCTCACCGACCTTGGTCACAACGTGAAACTGATCCCTTCACCCCACGCAGAGCACTTTTTCAGAGATGTGAAAGAACGAGACGAAAAGGCATACGACATTTACGACCACATCACCCCCAAAGATGTATACCGCGACAGCGATGAATGGAACTTCCGGTATACGCAGTTCGATATGGCGGTGCGCGCCTCTCACCTCGCATTGTGCGATTGGGCGGATTGCGTGGTTGTGGCACCAATTACATGTAACACTATGGGGAAAATTGCGCATGGGATCGGAGATACGCTGCTGACGTCGGTTTTTGTCGCCTGGCAGTATCACACCAAACCCGTCATATTTTGCCCTGCCTGCAATACGAATATGTGGAACAACATCACGACGCAGAACAATGTCGCTATCCTAAAACGTCTTGGAGGAACATTTGCGGGGCCGCGCCGCTCCAAACTCTCGAATGGCACCATGGGTATCGGTGCCATGGCCACTCCTAGCGAAATCGTCACGGCTCTGAACATTGCATTTGATGATCTGGACCATCAACCGGACCGCATTATCAAATGGGCGAAAGAAGCGTCCATGTCGCGCGATCACCTACTGTGGGATCGTATTTTCAGAATGATACGGGAAGATGTGGTTGGTGTGAATGTACTCGATCACGAAACAAAAGACACATTGCTGCATTTTGCTTGCGGTGGCCCCGGCGAGACACTGGGCACAGGAACCACCCACGGCATTGAACATGTCGCCGCTGTCGAAGAATTGTTGAAACTCGGTATCGACGTGAACAGTGTCAACATTGCTGGCTACTCTGCCATGCACGTTGCCATCAAGAACGGCGCAGAAGATATCATCAGGCTGATCCTCGACACTGGCGACTTCAAGGTTCTGAGTTGCATGCGGATGTTGTTGGACCCTGACGTCGAACTTTCAGACGAAACCCGGAAGTTGCTCAACGAGTGGGCCGAGAACGTGCGTAGTGATCTGCCGCAGGAGGAGGATTTAGATGAAGACGACGCGCTGGACGACGACAATGACACAACATACCTCTACTTTACGTATGGGTCGCTGAAGCGCGGATTCCCGAATTATGAGAAAAACGCAAAGCTGCTGAGCGATTTTGTTGGCGCGGCGACAACTACACAGACCATGCCGTTGATCGTGCAGAAAGAACCGGCCTGCGACAATCCTAATTGTGGTTTCCTACATCGCATGGCGACGTTGGTGGATAAGAAAGGTTCGGGCAAACATGTCCGCGGCGAGGTGTACCGCGTGACGGCGCAGGGATTGAAAGAGCTTGATAACCTTGAGGGTTACGACCCCATCAACCGCGAAGGCAACACTTATGTTCGCAAAACAATTGCGGTCGAATTAGCGGGCAAAACTGAAAAAGCCTTTTGCTATTTCATTGTCAATCCGGAGAATTACCAAGCAGCAGTTGCTGCAGGCACGTCTGAAATCGTTTCCGAGTACACGCAGGAGATGGCCATCGCGACACCGAAAACAGAGAGCGTTTAGGAGATGATATAGCCGTTGGAGTATCACAGTGTCTTTTGCAGTCAACGTTCAGTGCCAGGCCCGTAGAGCGAATGCGCCTGATCGGTTACCCGTGTTTAGAGACTTTAGACCACATCGTTATCGGATCCAACTGATGACGAGCGGCATTCGAAGATGATAATTTGGTCCGCTACTTGGCTGCACCGCATTTGCAAAATTGCCAATTTGGACCCCGATATATCCTCGGATGTGCCGACAATTTTATGTCGTCGCCAGACGAGCTATGTAAGTAACTGATATTCAAAAAAGTTGGTTCAAAAATGCTTCATTCGAACCGCGTCATCTGCGCTGTAGCATTCACCATTCTAACGCTACTTTCTTCGGTGGCTTTAGCGCAGTCTGTGGAACACCCCCTTCGGCCACCAAAGACCGGAAGCCCGCAGGCGACCTTGCAAGCTTTTGTTGCCGCGATGGCCGATGTTTACAAGATCGCAACGCAGCCTGATGCTAAAGGATCGGATACAATACTGCCTCTACGTCGAGCAGCGGCGACGATTGACATGTCGCTGTTTCCGCCTGAAATCCGGCGCAGCCAGTCCATTGAAGTTGCTTTACTGTTGGATGAAATTTTTGATCGTATAGGGCTACCGGACATCACTCAGGCGCCATCCGTTGACGATGAAACGCCAAACAAATGGCGCGTCCCGAATACCCCAATAACAATTGCTCTTGTCGAAAGCGGGCCGCGCACCGGCGAATACCTTTTTTCCGCCAGCACCGCTCAGAATATCCGCGAATATTATGATGCGATACGCGAACTGCCTTACATCGACACTTCGTCACCGGGCCTGTACACGGCCTATCTGACGACGCCCGGACCCGGGATCGCGCTCAGGTGGAGCGAAGGCTTGCCGGACTGGAGCAAGCTGGTCGTTTTTGAGCAAACATATTGGCAATGGATCGCGCTGGCCGGGGTTACAATACTGCTCACCGTGCAGTTTATCCCTATTTTGCGCACTTCGCGCTCGGTAGGCACCGCGGAAACGCAAGAGCAGGAGCGCGCGAAAAGGCTAAACCAGTTTGTAACTCTGCTTGCTGCGCTCGCACTCACGATAGCAGCAGCATGGTTTGTGGATGAAATCGTCAATCTCACGGGCGATACTCAGATCACCGTTGCCTATATTCTGGCCGTCCTGCGTTTTGTTCTATTGGGTTGGATTATCGTTGTTGCCGGAAATGTTTTTGTGGATGTTGTCAGTTGGGCGCGAGGTTTGGAGCCAAACTCGGCAGGGGTACTTTTGTTAACTGTTGCGAGTTGGATCGTTGTAGGGCTCTTTCTTTTTGCGCTCATAGTCGCGGCCGCACAAAGGTTCGGTTTCCCGGCTTATTCAGTAGTAACTGGTCTCGGCGTCGGCGGTATTGCCATCGGGCTTGGCGCACAAGCATTGGTTCGGGATATCTTGTCCGGCGTATTTTTCCTGATGGACGATGCCTTTCGCAAAGGAGAATACGTGCAGGTGGGTGACGCTATGGGGAACGTCGAAAAGATCTCAATCCGGTCAATGCAACTTCGCCACCATCTCGGCGCCATTCATACAATCCCGTACGGGCAGATTGCTCAACTTACAAATTTCAGTCGCGATTGGGTCATTGTAAAACTCAGCTTCACGGTACCCTATGACACTGATCCGAAAGTCATTAAACGGAAGTTTAAGGAGATCGGCGAAGATATGGTGAACGACCCGGCTTTCGCGGGTAGTTTTATCGAACCCTTTAAGAGCCAGGGAGTTTTTGATTTCGACGATGTCGGTATGGTTGTCAGAGGCAAGTTCATGACTAAGCCTGGTGAACAATTTACTATCCGCGCGGAACTGCAGGCCCGTGTAAAGGCTGCTTTCGACGATGCAGGTATAAATTTTGCCCGTAAAGAGGTGCGGGTCGCGATGCCAGAAGTTGAAGGAACTGGCGATCGACCGAGCGCTGAGCAATTTGCGGCAGTTGCAGCGGCAAGTACCAGCGAATCTCCGAAAGAATAAACGACTACTTTGGGCTCTATCTGGACCTTCGCTGCGCAGAGCATCAGTGACCGCTGTGCGGACTTTGCAGACATCCGCAGTATTGCTCCAAAAGGACCGCAGTCAGCCCAAAGCGGACCTTCAACACCGAGTTTGCAATGTCCGAGAGGCGAACAAGTCCGTTCATTCTCATTTACCGCTGCAATACCCGCAACCGGCCCGGCATCTTAGGCTAAGAGTCCAGTCGAACAAGCTTAAAGCAGTTTCTTAATTGGGTTTTGAGACAATTACGCCGGTTTCTGGGTTCAGATCATCATTCGGATCCGTCAAAATGCCAGCTGGAAAGGAAACCGAGATGGGTAGATCCTTTGTATCAAGGCAGAGCATGTGGTTATTGTCCCCGTCACCCAGATCGGCAAGCGCGGCGGGCGTAACTGTGCGTTGAGATCCATCTTCGGCCTCTACGATGATCCTGTACAGATCGCGTTCCGCATCGCCAGGTTCCTTGCCGTTCGCCAGCGTAACGCCACCCGCCCAAGTTACCCGAATGGCCCGTACGTTGTTGTCACTTGGACAAAGGCTTCCTCTGGTTCGGCGTGGCCCCAAGTTTCCGACCAAAGTCCAATCCTCAACAACTTCGGCCAAGATCAATGACGGCCCGTCTTCCAGCGGAGTCACGGCTACCGTGGCACCGCGAAAATCAAGTGTTCCATCGATGGAATGAAGGTGTCCAATAACCTCGACTGCAACCGGTGGATCCACGGAAACGGTCCCAAAATCCCCGATCAGAAGCACAGTGCGCAATTCACCGGGATCGGTAGCAGGCAACACTGACGCGCAGTGCATTGTTCCGATCTGGCCTGATTTTGTTACGACTCTGAAGTCACCTGCCTGCAAAGTTTCCAGATCTACCTCGGTTGAAAAAATAACAGGCATCCCGTCTTTGCCCCTGGAACCTCTGCAAATGAGATTTGCTACGCGGGGCAACGCCTCGAGCCCGTGGAAAGCGGAAAGCAACTCGGCATCTTGTCCTTCAGCTGAACTCGGCAATCCGAGATTTGGGGTTGTATCTTCAAGTTCTCGACTTGAAACGTCCTGCGCGCACAAAGCCGTCCCCGACAAGACAAATGCAGTGGCAGGTGCGAGCAATCTGATCGCTTGGCTCCATTTCCTAAGCTGCTTCAGCAATTAGGTTTTTCTCCATATTTGGTCCGCGGTGCTGCGGGCTTTCGAGCTTTTATGTGCTGGAACTTAAGAAAAACAGGCAAACAAGTTTTGTCTAACTTGCCGCTATGCGGTCGCCAACAACGCATCGGAAAGCTCGTATTCCGAAAGTGCCCCAGGTGCACCTATTGCAACAAGCCTTGTTTCAGGTTTTCGGTGGCCCCATGCGCCATCCCTTGCGATGTCCATGCGCTTTCCGACTACCTGTACAAGAATGCGATGATCCGGATCCTCTTCGCTAAAAACAAATCCCTTGAGGCGATAAACGTCGCCCGGAAGCTTTCGAATTGCACTCCGAAGAGAAGACAAGCTTATCGGGCGTTCAGCTTTCATCATAGTTGTTGAGAAGCTGCCCGAGTGATCAGAGTGGTGGCAACCACAATCCGGTCCATGTTCGTGATGATCGGGTATTTCTGTTTCTAGCTGTTCGGCGGCAAAGCGACCAACGGAAAGAAGTATGTCCAGTGGGACGCCTCCGTTGACGGCTTCGACCAGACGATATCGACGGAAGCGAGACCCAAGCCAATCGTGCACCCTTTGAACAGCTGCCCTGTCGACGAGGTCGACCTTGTTCAAAATAACCATGTCCGAGAACGCGATTTGACGGAGCTTCAGTTCCATTTGTTCCGGCGCAGAAAATAGCTGTTCCGCATCGACCAGACACATGAGGCTGTCCAAGCGGATCATGTCCCGAAACTTCTGATCGGTAAATGTCATTGCAATTGATGACGGGTCCGACACTCCGCTTGCTTCAAGGACGATGTATTCCGGTTTCTCAGGTCGGGCGAGAACGGCCTCTACCGTTTCGATCAGGTCATCTCGGATCGAGCAGCAAACACAGCCATTTGCCAAACTCATCACATCATCTTCGAGACCGACGACCAAGTCGGCGTCCACGTTGATGGATCCAAAGTCATTTACCAGAACCGCGACTCGCAACCCGTGATTGCCTGTCAGGATGCGGTTCAGAAGTGTTGTCTTACCGGCTCCGAGAAAGCCGGTAAGGATCGTCACAGGGATTGCGGATGTCGAACCGAATTCGATCATGTCATCACTCCGCCTTCTTCTTGCGGTTCGGGATGACGTCATCGACCTTGATGACAAAATCACTGGGCCACTCTGGATCCGGGGCTCGGAATACGTCAGCTGGATAGTATTCCTTTGGGTCGATCTCCATATCGCGGTACTTCTGGTCCTGCTGTTCGGCACGTGACGACCGCGGTGCTGGCGGTTTGATTTCATCCGGCAACGTGATCTTGCCTTCTGCTTCCATCTTGCCCAGTTCGCGGAATGGTGCGACCGAACCAGATTTTCCGGGAAGTGTCGCCTTCCGATACCAAATTGCATCATTTGTGACGTTGACGACGGCGACATCCAAACCCCAAGCGAACAGCCCATCATAGTGGGCTCGGATTCCCGCCAGCATCTCGGCATCGATATCCTCGTCTTGCGTGTAGTGGGTCACCATTGCGAGACGCGGGCGCGCCTCAGCCATCATCTTTCCAACCGCGTAGTGAGATGTATGGTGCGTATCGATTGTGTAATTGAACAGCTCTTGCGGCAGACCGTATTTGTAGGTCATCAATTGCCCGATATCCTGGCCGGACATTTCGGTCACAAACACATCGACGCCTTTTCCGTATTCAAGGCTCAGTTCATCAGGGCGGCCATCGCCGGTCCAAACAAAACTCAGGCCATTCCAATCCAGCCTATACCCGACGGCACCGTCCTTGGCATGGCTGCGCGGCCACGAGCGCACCGTGACACCGTCCTCGTCATAAACGATGCCGCCTTCCTGACGGAAATCGAATTCGTTAACTTCGATCTCGTAGCCGTCCCCAATCGGGAACACATCGAAGGCCTCAAGATGCCATTTGAGCATCTGCTGCATGCCTTTCACCATTCCGGCTGTACCAAGCTCTGGTGTCCGACCAGAAGGGCCGTGAATGCGCAGCGGCGTGTATCCACCAGACCAAGCCCGGAACGGGTAGATGTAAGGGATGTCTGCATAGTGATCGACATGCAGGTGTGTGATGAAGATGTCGTTGATCAACTGCCCCGGAACCTGCATCCCGATAATGTTGCGGACGCAGCCCGAGCCGAAGTCGAAGAAGAACCTCTTTCCATTACCAAGCTCGACCATGATGCACGTTCCAGCCTGATCTTCGCGGGGCGGAAATGGCGTCGAACCACAGAACGATATCCGCATTTCGTCAGGCCCGAGATCCTCGGACAACGGGAAATAATTCGCGTTCGAGCCTGTCATGTATTTGGTAGGACGGAAGTACTCCGGCAGAGTGATGCCCCCGGCGGGCCTGCCGCCGTACGGGTTCTTTAGGCTTTCGCCTAGTGGTCCATCACCGGGGTGCGCATGTGCGGTTCCCGTACCGTAGCTAACGGCACCTGTTGCGACCGCACCTGCCGCCAGTCCCTGCATAACGTGTCGCCGGGAAGGGTTTTCGATATCGTCAGACTTCTGGATCTGTTCGTTCTCAAGTTCTTTGCCGTTGTCTTCTTTTGTCATGGCTATGCCCTTAGTTGGAAATGCTGCGAGGATTGCGCTTCACCATCCGGCGAAGCTCGTTCACGAGTTCAGATCTGATGTGGGCCCATTCCGCGCGCTCTGAGGCTGTGATCGATGTGTCATCCAACAGCGCCGTAACTTTCTTTAGGTCTTCGATTACCTCGCTGAGTAACGCGTCAGTTTCGATACGCCCGGAAAGCGCACCGGAAAGCTCTGCAAGCTCATCACTCAGTTCCCAAGTCACTGGATAATTCCCGGTTCCCACTATCTATTCTGACATCAAGATGAGTGCGGTTGACGACATGCGCCAAGTGAGTCACCGTGAGTTGGGGGTGAGTTTGCTTTGAACCAAGCTAATGAATTGCCGATAGATCAAGATGTTGCACCGCCATCGCCGGAGCTTGTCCGACAGGCACTTCAGAGCGTTGTTTCCAGCGTCGTGTTCCGGGCTTCGCCTCGACTCCAGCAATTTCTTACTTACGTGGTCGAAGAGACTCTCGCGGGTCGTGGCGCCCAGATTCGCGGCAAAGCAATCGCGGTCGAAGTCTACGGCCGGAGCATTGATGGCACCGGTGGTCGGAATCTCGTTCGCGTCGAAGCCCGACGGCTGCGTCGACTGCTACATGAGTTTTACGATGATCAATGGGACGGTGAGGGAGTTCGAATTTTTGTTGATTCCGGCGGATACAAGCCACGGTTTTCGCAAGCAAGGACGACAAGAGGCGACAACTCAAGGGTTCAGGACAGCGATCTGCTTGGCGGGCATCGACGTCTACGGCAACTGCTGCCAATTGGGCTGGGTTGCCTAGTGTTGATTGCGGTGGCTGACTTTTGGTTCACTCGGGATAACAAGGTGGTTTTGCCCACAGCTCAATCTATCGAACAGGCTGAGCGAACTGCTCTTGGTGAGCAATCTTTGACAAGGCTTCAGGCGGCTAATCTTGCGGATCAAGCCCGAGGGATGTTTTTTCCTGTTTTTGATATCAAGCGCCAGCAAATAGCACTGGGAATGTTTCAGCATGCCGCAGAGCTCGACCCCGCACTCTCCGACGGTTATGCCGGATCGGCGCAGGTTCTGGCGACTTTGGCCATGCTGTCCCCTAATAAGGCGCAAAGAGACGATCTCTTCAACCAAGCTTCCGAAATGTCGGGAAGAGCAATTGATCTATCTCCCACTGATGCATGGGCAAACGGTGCAAATGGTTGGGTATTGGCCACCCAAAACAAACCAGTCGAAGCTATGAAATACGCAAGAATGTCGGTCGAGCTTGCGCCGAATGATGGTCATATTTTGGATCTTGTCGGTATCACCGCCATCATGGCCAACGCCCCGGATCTTGCGGCCGAGGCTAGCGATCCAGAAAGACTAAGGTCAGGATCGGGTCGCTTTGGCGCACGAAATATTTGGGGTGTATCGCAACTGATGCTCGGGAATTACGAAAAGGTTGTCGAAGCTTTTAAAGGAGCGCCCGCTGCCGGTGCGCCTGTAAGTGCTCCTTCTCTCCTATTCCAAGCCGTTGCGCACGATCAGTTGGGACATACCGAAGAAGCTCAACGACTAGTCACTGAAATGCGTAAAACGTGGCCGGAGTTTCCATCTGAGTTTCTCACCGGCAGGATTTTCCACAATGATGACGCAACACGGCAAGCGATACTGGATACTCTGATCAGATACTGATGAAACGCATCGCATCGTTGCCGATGCAAAATTTTCTAGTTTCAGTCGCAGCGCTTTGCAGCGTTGGAAGCCATCGCAGAATGCAAGAGTTGGCAGATCCAGACACAAAGTCTGCTTACTACGTATTTCTGTAGTTCGGGCAACGCGCGGCATCGGCCAAAGTGGGCTCTGAGCAGCTATTCGCTGCAATCGGCCTGAACGACTGCTTTGCGGACAAAACTGCCATTGATCTTCCCCGCTCTAATGTCTGCTTGTTTTCCTTCTCTGAACGAGAATTACCAAGCTCAGCCGCAAAGGAAGGTGAAATGCCACAGCTGGACGCGGGAAGTTCAATCCCGTTGGAGCCGCTGTTACGTGTCCGCTGGTGCATCGCCGGCCAGAACGGTTGGTAATTCACGCTTCAAGAAATCAAGCAACACCTCAAACGCAGGCAACAATCCTTCCCGCGAAGGCATCAGGAGGCTGATTTGTGGGGTTCCCGCGGTCCAACCCGGCAATATGCGCACAAGTGATCCGGCTTCCACCTCTCGTTGACATACGTAAGAAGGCAGGGCGACGACGCCCAAGGACAAAGCCGCCGCGTTTTTGAGCGTTGACATATCATCACTTGCAAAGCGCACCTTGCAGGGGATCGATGCGCTTTGCCCGTCACGATCGGTCAGCAGCCATTGGTGCGTCGCTCCGGGTCTGCCAAGAACCAGGGCCGGGTGATTTGCAAGCTCGGTCGGATCATCGGACGGATCGAGTGCGCTCTGGTAGTCCGGCGAGCAGAACAAGTGCCATTCCACCCGTGCCAGTCGCACTTGGATGAGGCTCGAGTCGGGCAGAGTGTCCATGTGTCCGCGGATCGCCATATCGATCCCCCCTTTGATCAAATCCTCCATCCGGTTCGAGGCGCGCTGGACAACGGTCACCCCAGGATTGTCCTGAAGAAAACGCGGTAAGATCTGGTCCAGACCGAACTGCGCCATCCCCACAGAACAGGACACGTTCACAGTGCCTTCGATCCTGTTGGTTTTGCGACGGACGGCGGTTTCGGCGACTTCGAACTGTGCGAGGGCCTTTTGCGCGTGGCGGTAGTAGTCTTCTCCGATCTCTGTCGTCGTGACGATGCGCGATGTGCGCTGCAAAAGGCGCACGCCAAGGTCTTCCTCAAGCTGCCGCACACGGCGGCTGAGCCGGGACTTGGGAATATTCAACGACCGGGCTGCGGCGGAAAATCCGCCCTTTTCAACAACCTGAACAAAGTAGAAGGCGTCGTTAAGGTCCATGCTATGCCTCATCCTATTGTTCCATATGTAGAACGATAAGACCTGAAATTGACCGATTTTCTGCTGATTGTCTCGCTCATATTCTAAGTTCAACAGAAGCGAGAGACTGACATGACCAAGCAACTTATCGACACACTCGCAGGCGCCCCCTGTGAAACACATGCACAAAGCGACGGTCGCAAGATCACCATCGGCGATGGCTTTGTGGCCCAAAGCTACCAGCACGCGGACTTCCAGGGGCTGATGGATCCGCTGATCATGGTGGACCACTTCTACGCGACAAAGCCCACGTTCGGGCCCCACGCGCACGCAGGCCTGTCTGCTGTGACCGTGATGTTTGAGGACAGCGAAGGCGCGTTCCGCAACCGCGACTCCCTTGGCAATGACCTCGAGCTGGCGCCTGGCGATCTCTATTGGTTCAAGGCCGCGCGCGGCGCCCTGCATGACGAAGCGCCGGGGCCCGATGCCAGAACCCACGCATTGCAGGTCTTCGTCAACCTGCCCGGAGAGAACCGGCACGACGCGCCATCTGCATTTCACCTCGCAGCCAAGGACATCCCAAAGCTTGCAGGCGACCGCTCAACCGCGCGGCTGATACTTGGGGACAGCAACGGTGTCATGGGTGGGGTCGCGCCCGACGTTCCGCTGACGCTCCTGGATATCAACATGCAGCCCGGCGGTCAGTTCACGCACAGCAGCGACAGCGACCAACACGCCTGGGTCTTGGCCATCACCGGTACCTCCACCGTGACCTGGACCGCAGGGTCTGCCGATCTGAAACCTGACAAAGCCATCGCATTTGCGGGGGCCGCGGACATCTCATTTTCCTCCGAAGAGGGCGCTCATGTCGTCCTGTTTCGAGGACACCCCCTGCGCCAAGCCTTTGTTCAACGGGGTCCATTGGCCATGGGCAACGCGGCAGAGCTTGACGCTGTCGAGGCTGACTACCGAGCCGGTCGCCTTGGATCAATTGACTGAACCCAACACCACCCAACAACAACCTTAAAAGGAGAAGACCGTGACGAAACTGAACAACCCGGAACCTCTTACACGTGACAATGCCGCCGTTGTATTTGTCGACAATCAGGTGGGACTGATGACTGGCATCCGTGACTATTCTATCGCGGACCTCAAACACAACATCGTCGGTTTGGCCAAAGCCGCAAAGGCGCTCGGCCTGCCGATTGTCACGACCACGACATCGTCAGAGACTTTATGGGGGCCTGCTATTCCGGAATTGCTGGAAGCCCTGCCAGATCAGACCTTTATCGACCGAACAACGGTCAACGCATGGGACGATCCACGGGTGGAAGAGGCCATTCGCGCAACCGGGCGAAGCAAACTGATCTTCGCCGGGCTGTCGCTGGAAGTCTGCGCCGCGTTTCCCGCGATGCGGGCCGTGCGCGAAGGGTTCGAAGCCTACATCGCCGTAGATGCCAGCGGGACGTTTAACATGACAAAACGTGAGACGGCTTTGCACCGGCTTACACAAGCCGGAGTTGTCATCGCGGATGGTGCCAGCATGATGATCGAAATTCTTGCAGATAATGCGAACGCGCAGGCCGGTGACGTCTATAGCGCCTTGGGCATGGATTGGTCGATCCTAGTCGGCCAAGTTCGGGCGAGTGTATAGCGATGCGCCGCGAAACTCATACAACCCAACGCTGGCAGCTGGTCCGCAATTCGCGTTTGCACCGGGGATCGCAAGTCCAGTTCTACGTGATCTATCTCCCATCGCTTGTTTTCTTCGTCGCGATGGGACTGGCGGCCGCTGAGTTTCTTTAACCTCAGTAGTAATCCGACCAACTCCATTCCAAATCACACACAACCAACGAGCTCTCAGCTCACCATAGGAAATAACTATGACCAACCAACCCATTCTCGTAATTGGCGCCACCGGAAAAACCGGATCGCGCGTTGTAACCAAGCTTGAAGCCAAGGGCCTGCCCGTTCGTCGTGGCACGCGCCTCTCTGAAACGCCCTTCGATTGGGAAGACCAAAGCACATGGGCCCCGATCCTGACCGGCGTATCCAAAGCCTATGTCACCTACTTCCCCGATCTTGCCTTCCCGGGCGCGGTGGAAAAGTTGGAGGCTTTTGCCAAGGTCGCTCTGGAGACCGGCCTGCAACACATCGTATTGCTGTCTGGCCGAGGAGAACACTTCGCCGGCATGGGTGAGGAAGTGATCCGTAACTCTGGCATTCCCTTTAACATTGTGCGCGCGGCCTGGTTTGCGCAGAACTTCTCCGAAGGCTATCTGCGCGATCCGATCCTTGGCGGCGTGCTGCCCATGCCGGGCGGCGAAATTGCCGAACCGATCATCGATATCGACGACATTGCCGATGTCGTTGTCGCGACGCTGACTGAAGACGGGCATCTGGGTGAACGGTACGAGGTGACTGGCCCGCGTCTGATGACCTTTGCCGAAATGGCCGAGGTTCTCTCATCCGCCTTGGGGCGCCCGATCCAGCATATCCCCATCGCGTTCGAGGATTTCCATGCCAATGTCGCAGCCTCCGGCGGGAACTTCGTGGCCGACGTTTTCACACAAATCGCGCGTGAAACGCTCGACGGGCGCAACGCCCATACTGCGGACGGCGTCGAGCGCGCCTTGGGTCGCAAGCCGCGTGACTTCTCGGAGTTCGCAACGACCGCCATGGAAGCAGGCGCCTGGTCTGTGGCCGCCTGATCCACCCCAGATCAATCGGCGGGAGACACTGCGCTCCTGCCGCACCACCCGCAAACTGGAGTAAGCCCATGTCGACCATTTTCTTCTGTCTCATCCAATTCTGCTGAGGCGCGGGAACGAAAGCAATGGCACTAACCGCGAGAGTTTGTGCTATGGGTGCCAATTTGCAGCTTGGGCGTCTTCAGTTATCCTCGCCGAATGGGATGGATTTCGACGGTCTTCGTACACAAAGCACTAAATGCTGCAGTCACGCTTGAATGCGTCGATCCAGAAACACGTTTGGCACTATTCGCAAGCGTTGGGTTGGACCCGTCGGCTCCCGTTGATCCCGGTGCAATGATCTCGGATGGCGACTTTTTCGCGCTACTGGAACGCATAGCGGACATTGGAGATCGCGGCAGGTCCGTTGCCATCCACATGGGCGCGTTAATGCGATGCGACGACTATGGTGCTTTTGGGCTCGCTTTCAAATCTGCCCCTAATCTTCTCGGCTCCTACGCCCGTGTCGAACGCTTCGGAAAGGTAGTAACCTCGATCGCCAATTTCCGCGTCGGACAGGTGGGACCGTCTGTATTCATGGAAGTGATTCAAGGCCGAGATCGGCGACTTGGCCTTAAGATGACCAATGAACTGGCTTTGGCCGCCGCGACGTCGATCAGCCGGGAAGTTAGTGACGATGACTTCTCTCCGGTTGCGGTTCATCTCATGTCAGATCGACCCAACGATGACGGCGCCTATCAAGAGCACTTCCGCTGCCCTATTCACTTTGGTGCGGATCGCGATGCTCTCGAAGTGCTGACCACGATTGCAAGCCGCGCAAACCGGTTGTCTGACGATGGCATGTCCAAGTTCTTTGAGACACATCTCGACACCCAACTTAGCCAGATTGACGACACTTCCGAGCTTGAGCGGCGCGTCGTGGATCAAATCGGCGAGGTGCTCAGCGAAGGTGTGCCCACGCTTGCCGAGGTTGCAGTGCGTTTGGGGATGAGCACCCGGACTTTGCAGCGCCGACTGTCAGCAGATGGTCTGGCCTACCAAGACTTGGTCTTAGGCGCGCGGAAGACGCTGTCTGAGCAGTTGCTGCGACGCACGGATTACGCCTTAGCCGAGATCGCCTTTTTAACCGGGTTCTCTGATCAGAGCACGTTCACTCGGGCCTTCAAACGCTGGCACGGGCAAACGCCGGCAGGCTATCGGCGAGGCACATAAGCCCAAAGCAAACCGTCGAGGGGATCTGCGCGCGGGCGGTGGCGTCTTGGGCCCAAACTCTGGCGTCCGATGCAAATACGGTCGCGGCTAGCGATGGTTATCCCTTGGTCATCAAGTCAATCAAAGGAGACCAAACATGATATCCAAACCAATCCTCATCACAGGCGCGACCGGAAAAACCGGGTCTCGCGTCCTGGCTCGGCTCAAAGCCGCGGGACATGATGCCCGCTCAGGCTCGCGCAAAGCGCAGCCCCCATTTGACTGGGACGATCCCACCAAATGGGAGAAGGCCCTGCGCGGAATGGGAGCCGTCTACGTCAACTATCACCCCGACTACGCATTCCCCGGCGCCATCGAGAACCTGACACGCTTCACCCGTGTCGCTGTGTCGTGCGGTGTCGAGCGCTTGGTCATCCTCACCGGCCGTGGCGAACACCATGCGCAACTCGGCGAAGAGGTGATTGCCAAGTCCGGTCTGGACTTCACCATCGTTCGCTCGGCCTGGTTCGCGCAGAACTTCTCCGAAGGGTCGCTCTGGGAGCCGGCAATGGAAGGGGTCGTACCTATGCCCGGCGGCGATCTCGAAGAGCCTATCATCGATATCGATGATCTTGCAGATGTCATCGTCGCGGCCCTGACCGGCGCAGGCCATTCCGGCGAGACCTATGAGTGCACAGGTCCGAGGCTGCTGGGCTTTGCCGAGGTCGCCGACATTCTCTCCGGTGCGATGGGACGGCGGGTCGACTATCTGCCGATCTCTTTCGAGGATTTCCATGCCGAGCTTGAGGCAACGAGCGGAACTGTCTTCGCCGATATCGTCACAAGCATCGCGCGCGAAACTTTCGACGGTCGGAACGCCAAGATTGGCGACGGCGTGATGCGCGCCATCGGTCGGGCACCCCGCGACTTTACCGAATTCGCACAAGCCGCTGCAGCAGCGGGCAAATGGGCCAAAGCGGCCTAACGAAGTCAAACCAAAAGGAACAAGAAACATGCAACTTACACGTTTTCAGAAGATCACTCTCGGGATCAGCGGTCTCACAGCGCTGGCTATCGGCACCCTGATCACTCTGGCGCCTCATGCCTTCTATGCCAGCTACGGCATTACGCTTGGACAGGATCCCAACCTGCTGAACGAGCTTCGGGCGCCCGGCGCGGGATTGGCGATATTTGGGGCACTTATGCTGGCAGGCGTCTTCCGCGCGGCCATGGCACCAATTGCGCTTGCTGTCGCGCTCACGGTCTTCCTGGCCTTCCCCCTCGGGCGCATCGTGGGCATTGTCATGGATGGCATGCCGTCCGGCAGCGTGATCAGCGCTCTGGCGTTTGAGATCATCATCGCAGCCATTCTGCTCGCCGCGTTTAAGCCGATGCGCACAGCGGGCTCCAACCGGGAGCGGCTTGTCGACCTGCCTGGCTAAACGGTCTGTCAACTCGTGGGCGGTTCCGGGATGCCGGGACTGCCAAATCCATGTTTTGCCGAAGAGGCAGCGAAGAAAGCCGACATTGGCGCCCTACGCGGCTAAGGCAGGTTCGGGCTCGGTGCAGACGTTCGCCTGAATATCGCGAGCGACCGCTACGCGGACAAAGCGGATGTACAGCATCACCGAAAGGTGGATGATCTCGAGATTGGTTTTAAGAATTTGAAAGAGGCAGGTCTAGGCATATGCAAAAGCAAGCAAAACTCCTGCCCCGCCCAAGCAAAGTTCTTCTGACAAGACGCTTGAAAGATCTGCGTTTTGTAGCGCCGGATCGCTATTCAGCTCCCCGCCCGCCCAGAACTGATCTCTTCAGATGATCGCCAGCAGAATCTTAGTAAAGACCCGCGACCTTTGCCCTCAGTTTTATCAGTGATGCAACAGTGTCGATTGTGGGTGTTGCGATCCCGGTCAGTTGCCCCAATTCCTGTACTGAAGTGACCAAGGCATCAATTTCCATAGGTCGGTTCAGCTCCAAATCCTGCCACATCGAGGTCTTGTGTGCTCCGACAGCCGCTCCTCCGTCAATGCGCTTTTCGACATCAATCGGGAACCTAACCCCCAGTTTTTCACCGATTTCCTGAGCCTCTAGCATCATTCCACGTGCCACGGAGCGTGAACCTTCATCAGTACACAAGGCATCAAGTGTTGAGTGGGTAAGTGCGGAAATCGGGTTGAACGACAAGTTGCCCCATAGCTTCAGCCAAATTTCATCCCGTATTCTTGGTCTTACGGGCGCGCGCAACCCGGCGGTGGACAATGCAGCCGAAAGGTTGGAGGCACGGTCTGATTTAGTGCCATCGGGCTCACCCAAAGAAAAACGATTGCCTTCGACATGCTTGATCGATCCCGGAGCAATGACTTCCGCGGCCGGATAAACAACACACCCAAGCACACGATCCGGTCCGAAACCGTTCCATTGCGCGTCTCCCGAGTCTACAGATGACAATCTCGTCCCCTCGAAGGGACCGCCCAGCTTGTGGAAATACCACCAGGGTACCCCGTTCACTCCGCTCACTATTGTCGTTTCATCCCCAATCAGTGGCTGGATCGAGTCCACAACTGCTGGAACGGAATGCGCTTTCAGTGTGATAAAGACATAGTCTTGGGCGCCGAGATCGGCGGCATTGTCCGAGGCGCGTATTGGCACGTTGATTGGGTCCTGCCCATCCTCTTGGAGAGTCAGCCCTTTTTCTTGCATTGCAGCCAGATGTGGGCCACGTGCAACGACACTGACGTCGACGTCAGTCTGCGCGAGCTTCGCGGCAACGTAACCTCCGATAGCTCCGGCACCAAAGATGCAAACTTTCATGTGTCTAAGCCCTTGCCAGTCCCAATTTAGCGGCCAGCCCAATCCTTTGTATCTTACCAGTCGCACCTTTTGGTATCTCTTCGAGAATAACCACTGAAGTCGGCACCTTGAATTTTGCGAGCCGTGCGCCAACAAAATCCCGGACGTCCTGACCTGCAATCGTCGCTCCTTCTGAGAGCACCACCGCCGCCGCTATATCTTCGCCCAGTTTCTCGTGGGGAACGGCAAAACAAACCGCCTGAGCAACGTCCGGATGGCTTAGAAGCACGGCGTCAACTTCAAGTGGACTGATTTTTTCTCCACCGCGATTGATAAGCTCCTTAAGGCGTCCAGTCAGTCGCAGATAATCCTCTTCGTCGAACGACCCTTGATCACCGGTGCGAAACCAGAGTTTTCCATCCGCTTCAAAGAAATTATCTGCATTTGCCTGCGGGTTGCTCTCATACCCAGGGGTCACGTTCGGACCGCTGATAACGATTTCTCCGACATCCCGCGAAGCGATCAATACATTTTCCGTTTCGTCTGCAATTCTGACTTCAGGGCCCGCTGCTACTCCGACGTATCCGGGCTTTTGCTTTTGTGGAGGAAGCGGGTTGCAACACATTTGATGCGTGGCCTCAGTCATACCGTAGGCCTCGATGACAGGCGCATTGAATGTCGCCACCAACTCTTCCATGACCGGCGCGGGCAACGACGCGGAAGACGACCGCAAGAAACGCAAGCGCGATTGCTCAATGACTGATTGGTTTCGGGCGGCTCGGGCGAGAATAGCTTGGTGCATTGTCGGAACCGCCGTGTACCATGTCGGATCAACCTCAGCGACCTGTGAAAAAAAGCTAAGAGCGTTGAACCCAGGGGCGCAGCTAATTTGCGATCCGGCGCCTAAAGAAGCCGCGACTGCTGCGATCAACCCATGGATATGGAACAGCGGCATGATGCTTAGACAACGATCATCGATTGTCAGCTTCAAAGACGAAGCCACGTTCCGTGCCGACGAGTAGATATTGGCCTGCGTCAAAGGAACGATCTTGGGGCGCGACGTTGTTCCTGATGTATGGAGTATCAGGGCGACGTCATCTTCACCCGGCGCTGATGTATCAGCCACTCCAATTGGGTCACAGGCCAAAACGGAAAACTGTCCAGCTGGACGAGAACTATCGCTAGAAATCCGCAAGACGGCCACACCCAGTTCAGTCGCCGCTTGCACGGCTGGGCCACTTTCGTTTTCGCTTACTACAAGAGCCTTGGCTTTCAAGTCTTTGAGATAGAATACATATTCTTCGATAGTATAAGAAGGGTTTAAAGGCGCCGTCGTCGCCACTTGGGCGACGGATATGAATGCCGTCGCCATCTCTGGTCCGTTAGGCAACACAATTGCCACCCTGTCGCCGCGCCCTATTCCGATCTGATGCAGATCCTCTTTGACCTTCGCGCAATGCTCGCGCAAACCAAGGTAGCTCAACCAAGGCTGGCCAGGGGCGCCAATGGCATTTGCCGTGTCTGCATGGTGTGCAATCAATTCAGCGACTAAATCGGGCATCTGTTATCCGTTTACACAAGCATCGGTTTCTTTCGCAATGTTAGGTCGTCGCAGCAGGTTCTAAGTCACGCGTACGTTCAGGCTGCCCAACTTGTCGACGGCCAAGACCATAACATCCCCTCGGTTGACGGGACCAACACCAGAAGGTGTCCCTGAAAGGATAACGTCCCCGGCCGCAAGCTCGAAGTAGTCGCTCAGATACGAGATCATCTCGGGGACTTTCCAAATCATCTGGTTCAAGTCGCCTTCTTGCCGAACTTCACCATTCACCGTCAGAGTAATCGGACCTCCGTCGAGATGCCCGACCTCTGATGCCTTGTGAATTGGTCCGCATGGCGCCGAGCGCTCAAACGCTTTCCCAATTTCCCACGGGCGACCCATCTTTTTCATCTGCCCTTGCAGGTCGCGACGGGTCATATCAAGCGAAAGGCCGTACCCAAAGACATGATCCAATGCATCGTCCACCGAGATATTCGTGCCGCCGGACTTGAGCGCAACAAGCATTTCTGCTTCGTGGTGCACGTCGGAACTGTGCGGAGGGTACGGGAATTCCCCTGAAGGGTCCAAATTGTTTGGGTTCTTTTGAAAGAAAAATGGAGGTTCCCGGTTCGGGTCATGGCCCATTTCAATTGCATGCGCCGCGTAGTTTCGCCCAATGCAGTAGACACGCCGGAGCGGGAACGTGCCGCCCCCCGATACGGGTATGACATGCACCTGCGGCGCGGGAATTACATGATCGGACATCGCTTTCCTCCTGAACGCTTGACTGCCAAAGATCGGATTTCCGAACGGTCAGATACCTTCCAATCGATGCCACGCCACATTCAAACGGACGCGGCGGCTTACCAAGTCATCGCCAAAATTCAGGCTGTTTTGCAAGACCAACGGCTACAATCTGCCCCGACCATTTCCCGAATTGGTTGGGCGCCAGCGCTACTTCAGCTGTCGGACTGGATGCTCGTAGGCAGCACCCGCGAATAAACCGATTTCAGGTGATCCACCATGGCACTGGCCGCAAGCTCACAGTCGCCTTTTGCTATGGCAGACACGATCACATCATGTTCGCTAAAGCTGGAATAGTCTTCTGCGGGCTTTAAAGTTTCGCGTGGCTGCCCCCAAACAATCGATCTTCGAACCGAATTCAAAGTCTCAAAGAAGTATAAAAAGAGCTGGTTACGAGTGGAGCGGGCTATAGCGTAATGCAAATTATTGTCCCAAGCTTCGTACGTGCGCCAATCCTCTGCGGTACGACATTTGTCCGCGCATAGCCTCATTTGCTCACGATCGGAACGTGTGGAATGGAGCGCTGCGAGGCGGCTAAGCTGCGGCTCGATCGTAAATCTAACGGATACAACCTGTTCAGGTTTAATTTGGTTGCCCAAATAAGTTACATCGGTGAGGTTGAGAACCGGCCTGGATCCAACAAATGTTCCCCGCCCCACATGACGCCAGATTAGCCCCTGGGCCTCAAGCTCTGCCAACGCTCTTCGCAACTGATTGCGAGTGGTCCCAAGTTTTGAACACAGCTCACGTTCAGGTGGGAGCCTGTCGTTATGCCTATATCCGGCATTGTTAATCAGGTCGCGTACGCGGTGCGCGAGTTCGGTTGGTGCACTCATATCTCCACCCAATTTGGCGATTGGTTGATTGATTGAAACGCCAAGTCGGAAAAAACTCAAGGGCAAGAGGAAAGCAAGAAACGAGTCGCCGGACAGGATCCGTGACCACGTCTTGACACAAGCACGAGGGAGGAGTGCCGAGTGCGGTTAGCAACTGTTTCCGTAGAGGGCCACGCCGTTTGCGTGGCAATACTAAACGATGGCGGCAAGTTGGACGTTTTGCGCGCAGCGCAAGTGCTTGGCGAAGCGCTGGACGCAGGTTCAATGCAGCATCTGATCGCAGGCGGAAAAGAAACACTTGGCGTTTTGAAAACCCTCGTTTCATCGGCCGAAACGGGTAATCTAAACGACGCAC
Source organism: Ruegeria sp. D4 (assembly GCF_056534475.1). NCBI lineage: Bacteria > Pseudomonadati > Pseudomonadota > Alphaproteobacteria > Rhodobacterales > Roseobacteraceae > Ruegeria > Ruegeria sp. D4. The sequence goes on along the minus strand of NZ_JBQFPJ010000014.1, from coordinate 106,481 downwards.
TGGTCCCGGATGACGTGCCGTTTCTGGCACCAATTCCTTCCCCGCGTAAGAACGTTTTCTGTGTCGGGCGCAATTATGCTGAACACATCGCCGAGGGCGAACGTGCCCAAAACCAAAAAATTGGCGTAACAGAGCATCCGGTCTTCTTCACAAAACCGCCGACATCGATTGTGGCGCCAGAGGCAGACATTCTGATATTCCCCTCAGTCTCACAAGCCATTGACTATGAAGTTGAACTGGCAGTTGTGATTGGAAAACCGGGGCGAAACATAGCCAAGGCTGACGCATACGACCATGTATACGGCTATACGATTCTCAATGACATCACCGCACGCGACATTCAACGCCGACATGGTGGGCAGTATTTCAAAGGCAAAGGTTTAGATGGGTCTTGCCCATTGGGCCCCTTCATAGTGACCGCTGATACAATCAGCGATCCGCACGCTCTATCAATCGGATTAACAGTCAACGGCGAACAGCGCCAAAACGGATCGACGTCGGACATGATTTTCGACATTCCAACGCTGATCGCATCCCTTTCAGAAGGTATGACCCTGGAACCTGGCGACGTAATCGCGACCGGCACACCGTCTGGTGTCGGATACGCCATGGACCCACCACAGTTCCTGAAAGACGGGGACACTGTGGTTTGTGAAATTTCAGAAATCGGCACGCTCAGGAATACCGTGCGCGTCGTTTAAGTGGCTCCTGCATAGCTGAATCTGCGGGTTGCCAACCATGCAAGGGAGGAAGACTAAAATGATGAACAGAAGGACTTTCACAGCGTCCTTGCTTTCGGCGGTTCCGGTAGCAGGAGCACTAGGAACACAGGGCTTTGCGCAGGACTTGCGTAAAATTACCTTCGTGCAGCCAAGCCCTTCGGCAATCAATTCATTTCCGGTTTTTGTCGCCATCGGCGAAGGTTATTTCGCTGATGAAGGGTTGGATGTGACCGTCGAGGCGATCAACGGCTCAGGAGCCGTGCTTCAAGCATTGTCCGCCGGGCAGGCTCACTTCGGTCGCCCCGGTCCTGGCCCCTTAATTGCCGCACGGTCGCGGGATGTAGATGCCGTACACATCTACAACGTTGCGGCACGCAGCAACTTTGGCATAGCCGTGCCAGAAGACTCTGACATCCAAAGTGTTGAAGAGCTTCGAGGTAAAGTTATCGGAACAGGCACGGCCGATGGCGCAGAAGTCGGCTTTGCACGTAACGTGATGACCGGAGCAGGCATGAAAGAGGGTGAAGACTTTACCTTCCTTACCGTCGGCGACGGTGGCCCGGCGACCGCGGCTTTCCTAAACGGCGAAATCGACGCTTACTCTGCTTCGACGGCTGACACGGCAATTCTGAACCAGCGCGGAATGGCGGTGCGTGACATCACGCCTGCGGAGTTCGGGCGTTTCTTCGGTAACGGCATCGCCACAATGGCTGACACAATCGCCAACGACCGTGAATTGGTCGAAGCTTGGAGCCGCGCGTTCGCACGTGGTCATGCATTTGCACTGGATGATGCCAACCGTGAAGCTGTTTTGAAGCATTTGGCGGATGGCAACCCGCAGGAAGGCGAGGACAAGGAGTTCCAGTCAGCACTTTTCGATGCCGTACGCTCGAAAACTATCGCGGCGGATCCGAGCAATGGCCTGGGATGGTACCCCGCCGAAGTTTGGCAGGAATGGCAAGACGCACTTGTTGCAGGGGGCGAAATCCCAGGGCCGTTGGATGACCTGAGCGCTGCTTGGACCAACGAGTTTGCTGCCATCGGCAACGCGGCTGTCAGCAAATGAACGCTGTAGTCACACATGAGTTTTCCGGCGCGCCTTTGGGCACGCCGGTCTATGAGTTGACCCATGTAAGCAAGACCTATGCACGCAATCTTGTTGTCGCTCTCGAGGACATCAATCTGACGCTTCGGAAAGGAAGCTTCACATCTGTCATCGGGTCCAGCGGGTGCGGAAAGTCAACTCTACTAAAGATCATGGCGGGTCTGATCCCGCCCACCAAAGGGCGTGTAATCCTTCAGGGGCAACCAGTCACTGGGACCCGCCGGGACATCGGTATGATGTTTCAGCAAGCGACGCTTTTCCCCTGGAAAACAGCGGTGGAAAACATCGTCTTGCCAATTGAGATCCGCGATGGAAAAGCGGCGGCCAAGCAAGCTATGGCCAAGGCGCATGAACTTTTGGACATCGTAGGTTTGCAAGGGTTCGAAAACGTATATCCGAACGAATTGTCAGGCGGTATGGCACAACGCGCTTCGATCTGCCGAATGCTGATCACGGAACCAGCCGTACTATTGATGGACGAACCGTTCAGCGCGCTCGACGAGTTGTCACGCGACATGATGAACATGGAATTGCAGCGGATTTGCAGGGAACAGGATGCGACTGCTTTTCTTGTGACGCACTCAATTCAGGAAGCTGTTATTTTGTCTGACGAAATCGTCGTCTTGAAACCGCGCCCAGGCAGGATTGCTGAAATCGTCGAGGTCGACCTGCCACGCCCACGAACACTCGACATGATGACGACACCCAAATTCGGCGCTATCGTAGACTACATTCGCAGCCTCCTTGATAAGGGAGAAGAAATGTGAGCGAAGTTCAGAATTACTCACCTTCCGTAAAAGACGCTGCCCACTCAGAAGACACTGTATGGGAGCAGAAGGTTCACTTTACCGACTCGGTTCCTCGCTGGCTGGCGATGACCTTTGTCTTCGTGGTTTTTGTCGGAACTTGGCAAATTGTAACCAGCCTTAGGCTGGTCTCTCCGATCATTCTACCGACGCCGATGGAGACCCTCAAAGATATGATCTTCGTGGGGCAAAACCTTTTGACCGGCGGCTACATGCTTGGGGCACTGTGGATTACCATCAAAGAGGTCATCTATGGTTTTACGCTGGCAATCGCGATCGGATTTTCGCTGGGTGTTTTGGTTGGCGAAACAGCCTTTGGCGAGAAGGCAGTAATGCCCTATTTGGTTTCTATCGATACGATGCCGAAAGTCGCGTTCGCTCCTCTTTTTGTGGCTTGGTTGGGTTTCGGCATTGAATCCAAGGTGGCACTTGCGGCCTTTATCGCGACGTTTCCAATCGTGGTTGGGACTGCGGCCGGACTTCACGCCGCCGACGAAAACGCGCGCATGTTGTTCAAGACGATGGGCGCCAGCCGGATGCAGACATTGATCAAGATGAAGCTGCCAACCGGTCTGCCGCAGATATTCACCGGCCTCAAAATCGGAGCAGTTGGTGTTATGGCAGGCGCGATCACAGGAGAGTTCCTGGGGGGCGGTAAGGGATTTGGTGAGTTGATCCGTGTTGCGGCATCGCAGCTCAATACTCCGCGCGTGTTCTCCTTGATCCTGTACCTAAGTCTCGTTGGTCTCGCTGTATTTGCGACGGTGGTTTGGACACAGCGAAAACTGGTGTTCTGGCACAAAGAGCAGGTTGGCAGAGATGACTTCTGAGCCTGTGAAGATAAATTGCCAAGCCTTGCGTGAATTTGTGGCAAGCGCGCTCGTAACGAAAGGTGTGCCAGAAGCCGATGCGGTCAAGGTGGCCTCGCTGATGGTTGAGGCCGACATATTCGGCTACGGCACTCACGGAGTTTTTCGCCTGCGCCAGTACCTTGCCCGATTAGCAGGTGGCGGTTGCAATGCCACGCCCAACGTCACTATTGAACATGAAACCGTCGCAACCGCGTTGATTGACGGCGATGACGGCCTTGGGCATTTGGCTATGTCGGCAGCGCGAGATCTTGCGATAGAAAAGGCGAAAGAGGCAGGTATCGGATGGGTCGGTGTTCGGCGCGGCAATCATGCTGGACCTTTGGCACTTTATGTGCGCCCACAAGCCGAAGCTGGAATGCTTGGCATGGCCGCAGCGGTGGGCAGTGCTAACCACGTTCCGCCCTATGGCGGAAGCGACTTGCTTCTTGGCACCAATCCTATCGCTTTCTCTGCACCTGCCGATGGCCCCGACCCGTTTGTGTTTGATATGGCGACGACAGTTGCCGCGATGGGTAAGATCAAGACCCTGTTGCAGCAAGGCGAACCTATGCCCGAAGGTTGGATGGTTGGGCGTGATGGCAATCCGTTAACGGACCCTGCCCGCAAATCAGAAGGGTTTCTTTTGCCGATCGGAGGTCCGAAGGGTTTCGGCCTTTCCGTGGCCATAGGGTTGATGGCCGGAGTCTTGAACGGCGCTGCCTTCGGCTCTGACGTAGTCAACTTCACATCAGACACAACCTCACCCACAAACACAGGGCAATTCGTAATGGCGCTTGATCCGGCGGCCTTTGGAATGGAAAAAGACTTTGCTTCGAATGCAGCCCGCGTCTTCTCTGAAATGCGCGCATCCGCCCCCCTGCCCGGTCATGACCCGGTACGCCTGCCCGGAGACGGAAAAACGGCTGCAGCTGAGGCCCGTCGCAAAGACGGTGTAAGCCTCAACCCCGCTCTTTGCCGAGACCTCAACAATCTCGCCCTGTACTGTGGACTGACTCCCCCGTTTCCTGATGTTAACACTGACTAGCGGCATATCTGAGGGAAGCCGGACTGCACTTTTGACCAGGGTTTAGCGAGGCGTCACTTCTGGCTTCAGCGCTTTTACAAGCGCCGAAAGTTTGTTCATCATGTGAATTTTCATTGCCTTACCAAGCCCATCTGCATCTCGGGCCTTGAGCAACTCCGTCATGGTTTCATGTTCGTCAATTGCCTGTGCCCAACGCTCGTCCGACAAGTTGGCCAAAAAACGTGCACGGCGGGCCCGCGCGGCCAAAAGCTTGTGGTGGTTTTCCAGTATGTCGTTTCGCGCGCCCTTTATAAGTGCCTGATGGATGTCTTGATTGGCTTTAAAGTACGCCTGTCGATCACGCGCTTCGTACGCGCTCAGCATATCCTTGTGGCTACTTTCAATCCGTTGAATTTCCGCAACGTCCATTTGCTGACACGCTAGTTCCCCCGCCAGTTGCTCAAGCGCTGCGAGCACTGGAAACGTGTTTTCCAATTCTTCCCTCGTAACACTCGCGACACGGGCACCCCGGTTGGCTTGAAGCACCACAAAGCCTTCGGATGCAAGAACCTTTAGGGCCTCTCGCAATGGTGTCCGGGAAACACCCAATGAGTCGCAAAGCTGTTTCTCGGGCACTTTCTCACCCGGCTTCAAAACGTCTTCGACGACAAGATTGCGCAAGCGTTCGACCAACTCTTCATGTAGGGTCGGGCGATTAATGCTATCCGTCAGGTTCATATCCACATCCTAATATTCAAGGACCATATCCAGCAGGCGCGCGACGTGCATCGCTTGGCGCTGCGTACCTTCGGCGATTTGGTGGCGGCATGATGTTCCATCCGCCACAACAATTGCATCCGCAGGCGCCGCCTCCAATGCTGGAAACAGGTCGAGTTCCGCCATCTTGATCGAGACATCAATAGTGCCGGGCGCGTATCCAAACGCCCCGGCCATACCACAACAACTGCTTTCGATCATGTGAACCTGTGATGCGGGAATACGCTTAAGTAAGTTGAGCATCGGTGTAACGACATCGTGTGCTTTCTGGTGGCAATGACCATGCACATAAATGGGGCGATCTACCGATTTGAGAGGCAGATCCGGCTGTTTGGCCAGAAACTCCTCAAAGGTATGAGAGGCTTTGGATAGCAACTCCGCATCCCGCCCCGGACAAAGAGCCAAAAATTCGTCCCGGAATGTGAGGATAGAAGAAGGTTCGAGACCGACTACCGGTATGCCCTGTGCAGCTGCTTCTCGCGTCGCGTCAATCACACGCTGTGCCTCGTGACGCGCCTCTTCCACGCAACCCTCGGCCAAAAGAGTGCGCCCGCAATCCAGCGGCCTTCCTGTTTGGTCATCTCTTGCTATGGCAACCCGAAGCCCTAGCGCACGCAGAACCCGGACAGCGGCGCGCAGATTGTCTGGCTCGAAATATCGGTTGAACACATCGGCAAACAGAAGCACCTGCGGATCTGTGTCTTGGGCCTCGACATCCCGGAACGGGTCGGAGGACCACACTGGCAGGTCACGTCGCGCCGAAATTCCAGTTGGTTTCTCCAACAGCGTACGCAAGGGCCCAATTTTGTTCCGAGCATTCAATAACCACGCGAATTTTGCAGCTTTTGGCGCATATCTCGGCAGATAAGCTATTAATTTATCAGCCAATGTCAGCCCGTCTTTTTTGCGCTTTGCTGAAAGTACTTCGATCTTCATGCGGGCCATATCGACGCCAGTCGGGCATTCATGCGCACAAGCCTTGCAAGACACGCAGTATTCCATCGTGTCCTGCATTGCGTCTGAAGTTAAACCACCCGGCAACTGCCCGCTGATGGCAAAACGCAACGTGTTTGCCCGCCCACGTGTGGCATCACGCTCGTTTCTCGTCGCACGGAAGGAAGGACACATTACTCCGCCCTTGAGCTTGCGACACGCACCGTTGTTGTTGCACATCTCGACGGCACCCTGAAATCCTCCTCCGGCACCCGGCCAAGCGGACCAGTCCAGCGCCGTTTCGAATTCAGGAACTGAGTAGTCCGGGCTGTAGCGGAATAGGCGGCGATCATCCATGGCAGGCGCGTGCACGATTTTGCCGGGGTTCATTAGCCCGGCAGGGTCAAACCGGGCCTTAACCTGTTCAAACGCGGAAAAGATGCGAGGGCCGAACATCTTTTCATGAAACTCTGATCGCACGATCCCATCACCGTGTTCGCCTGAATGAGACCCTTTGTATCTCTTGACTAGATCAAAGGTCTCTTCGGCAATCGCCCTCATTGTCCGGACGTCTTTGTCCTGCCGCATGTTCAGGACAGGACGAACATGTAGACACCCGACTGAGGCATGCGCGTACCATGTCCCTTTTGTGCCGTGCCGGGTAAAAATTTCGGTCAGGCCAGCGGTATAATCGGCGAGATCAGGCAACGGGACGGCGCAATCTTCCACAAAAGAGATCGGCTTGCCGGCCTCTTTCATCGACATCATAACGTTCAACCCGGATTTTCGGTATTCGGCGATCGAGTTTTGCAGTTTGGTATCAGTAACTGATACAACCCCTCCCCAACGGTTTTCAGTCCCACTGAAATCAAACCCGAGATCTCCCATCAGTTGCGATAGCTCGACCAGCTTTGCAGCATTGGCGTCAGCGCTACCCTCAGCAAATTCCACTAACAACAACGCTTCAGGGCTGCCTTCTACAAACGCCTCAATCGTACTGCGGAACAATGGGATATCTCTCCCCAACGCAATCATGGTGTCGTCGATCAATTCTACCGCCTGCGGCTTGAGCGTCACGAGGTGCTGTGTTGCCTCCATCGCAGCACGGAACGTCGGGAAATGACACACGCCGACAACTTTCTCGCCCGGCAAGTGAGCAAGGTTCAGTTCCAATTCAGCGAAATAGGCCAGAGTGCCTTCTGACCCCACTAGCAAATGAGACATGTTGACGTCGTTGCCGACAAGCGCATCGATGTTATACCCGCCCACACGACGCTGGAGATTGGGAAACCGGGCGTCAATTTCCGCAGCCTCGCGACGCCCCAGAGCACGCATGTCCCCAACAAGATCGGCATAATCGCCAGATGCCGTCGTATCGGCGCTGAACCGTGCTTCCATACCATCGCTGAGGATTGCACTTATTGCACGGACGTTATCGCGCATGATCCCGTAGCGCAGGGATTTTCCACCAGAAGAGTTGTTGGCGGCCATTCCTCCAAGCGTGCAACGCGACGCGGTCGAGGGGTCTACGGGAAACCATAAGCCATATTGCTTTAGTGACTGGTTCAACTGATCCAGAACAACGCCGGGCTGAACACGCGCGACACGGTTCTCAACGTCCACGTCAAGAACACGATTCAAGTGCTTGGTGTTGTCTAAGACAACGCTTTGATTGACCGTTTGCCCACATTGCGATGTGCCGCCGCCGCGCGGAAGAACGGAGCATCCTTCGTCGCGCGCTACAGACATCACGGCCTGCACGTCCTCTTTGTTTCGGGGAATGACCACGGCGTCCGGCATCATCTGATAGATCGAAGCGTCAGTCGAGTATCGTGCGCGTGATGCCGGGTCAGCCATCACCTCGCCTTGGACGTCAGACATCAGTCGGCGATGCAACGATCCATTCTCAAGCATCGGGTTCGCCTTCCCTTCCCAACTAGCCAATTAGAAGCTTCACTTCACCGTTGACTGAATAATGAATTCATAATTAACTTTTGCCAATAGGTAATTGCGCCACTGTTTCGGCGCCAGCGGAAGGATCAATTCAGATGCGCCAGGCGGGCAGACATTTTTTGCAAATCCCAGGGCCAAGTGCCGTGCCGGAACGCATCCTGAAGGCCATAAGCATGCAGACCATCGATCACCGGGGGCCAGATTTTGCAGAAGTAGGCCACAAAGCCCTCGCTGGGATGAAAACAATTTTCAAGACGGAACAAAACGTCTTTATCTACCCTTCATCCGGTACAGGCGCGTGGGAAGCTGCGCTTGTGAACACAGTATCGCCGGGCGGAAATGTTCTCATGTACGAAACAGGACATTTCGCATTCATGTGGTGCAACTTGGCTGAAAAAATTGGGTTACAGCCAGAGTTGATTGAAGGGGATTGGCGTGGCGGTGCGGACCCCAATCAGATAGAAGACCGCTTGCGCGCGGACAGTCAGCACGAGATCAAGGCGGTATGCGTCGTCCACAATGAAACCTCTACCGGGTCAGTCTCGCCTATTGAGGAAGTGCGCAGGGCAATAGACACGGCGAAACACCCTGCCCTTCTTTTGGTTGATTCAATCTCTGGCCTTGCATCGATCGATCTTAGGTTCGACGAATGGGGCGTAGATGTCTGTGTCTCCGGTTCGCAAAAAGGGATGATGCTACCGCCGGGGCTCAGCTTCAACGCTGTGAGCGATCGTGCTCTGGAACATTCAAAATCCGTGACCATGCCACGCAGCTATTGGAATTGGCAGGATATGGTCGAGCTGAACCAGAAAGGGTTCTTCCCTTATACCCCTAGCACCAATCTTATCTATGGATTGAATGAGGCCATTGATATGTTGCACGAGGAGGGGCTGGAGAACGTATTCGCTCGTCATGCCCGCCACGGAGCCGCGACTCGAGCTGCCGTGCAAGCATGGGGGCTTGAGGTATTGTGTGCCCGCCAAGGTCAGGAGTCAGGCGTACTGACCGCTGTCAAAGTGCCTGAGGGACATTCTGCTGATGCCTTTCGTGCGACGGCGCTGGAGCACTATGATATCTCACTCGGAAATGGTCTATCCAAAGTAGCCGACAAGGTATTCCGAATAGGTCACTTGGGCGATTTCAACGACCTGATGTTGATGGCCACACTCTCAGGCGTAGAAATGGGACTCGCCAAAAGCGGCGTGCCGCACACTACAGGCGGTACTCAGGCTGCATTGGAGTATCTCAAGGCCGCGTAACGCCGGACAGAGTCTCCAAAAACTCAACCAGGTCTGCAATCTCCTGCTCGGATAAATTCAGTTCAGAGAGTATGGCTTCGCCATCGGCGTGAAGCCTTTCTATATCAATTTCGTTATAGTGTCGGACCACGGCGTCCAGATCATCCAGGCTGCCGTCATGCATGTAGGGGGCGGTTTCGGCCACACCTCGAAGGCTGGGCGTACGAAAGGTTCCAAAATCGGAATGGCTCCTTCGTACATTTCGGACCGCCCACGCGCCTTGCTTTTCCGGATCGTCAGTCCAGTCTCCGTCCAATGTGTAAGGGCTGGAGAGCAAGAAGTTCAGCCCTCCGAACCGGCCATCGTCAACTTCGGTTTCACTCAGAAAATATGGCACGCCCGCGTCGTGGAATTCGTTGTTGGAAAATCTCGGGCCATTATGGCAGAACGCGCAATTCCCGCGCCCCAAGAAGAGCTGAAGCCCTCGCTGGGCAGCTTCGGGGTAGTTCGCAGCCTCTGCCAGATCGCTGCGCTCCAACGCGTCGCGAAAATCGTCAAATTGTGTCCGCTCGGTTACCAGCGTTTCCAGATAAGCCGATAGGGCTTTGGCAATGTTTACCAAGACCTGCTCTGTGTCTTGGCTTTGAACATCGCCAAAAATGACCTCAAAATCTTCAATGTACGTACTCTCGGAAATGGCTCTCATTAGGCTTTCTTTGCTGTGCGCCATCTCTTGTTCTTCAATGATCGGATGCAAGCTGGCAGCCCACAGATTATCGCTCTTTCCGCCCCACCCGTACCATCGCAGACCTGCCAGATTTCGCAGAGATGGCGTATTCCGATCCAAAATCACGCGACCGAATGTTCGTGCCTCGGAGTTGGTGAGTGCCTGCTCGGGGTCGTGACAACTTGCACAGGCAAATGCACCATCAATCGACAACACCGGATGGTCGAAAAGCGCTGCGCCCAGCGCAATCGCTCGGGGATCGTTTGAAACCTTGTTGCTTGGATCAGGTTGGAATGATGGTGGCCACGGCCCAAAGGACAGCGTTTGTTGGATTTCGTCTTCTGACAATAGGACTTCTGCACGCACCGAACTCGTCAGTAAGACTAGCGCAGCTGTCACCCACAACTTCATTTCAGCGCAATGTCAAAGGTGTAGGATACCGATTGCCCGTTGTATTCGACGTCCACTTGAAGCTCCCACATTCCCGGCATGTGAAACAGCATATCATCAATACGGAACACACCGTCGCCTTTTGCAGTGACGACTGGAAGGTAGTTCATCCCGTGTTGGTGAGCAGGCATGATTGCATCGACGCGCATATCACTCACGGCAATTTCGCTGCACACAGTGAGGAGTATTGAAAACGGTTGAGCCAACGGAATTTCGTTGACAGTCACATGCACAGCAGGCGCGTTCTGAATTTCCGAACCCATCCGTTGCCCGGTCGCCTCACAAGCGACGGCAGCGCCGGAAGATACCAGAAACCAGACGAGCCAGCGGATCATTTTGTTGCCAGCAATCGTTCTGCGTTGGCATAGGCAATGTTGTCCGCTATCTGGTCTGGAAGCAAATCCAGCCATTCGCGTGAAAAATCTGCATGCGGGCCGACGTAATACCAGCGCTCCGGCGCAAATGTATCGGTACCGACCATAAACCGATCAGGATGCGCTTCGAACGCAGCTTGCCAATCCGGATCGACACGGCCCCGCGAGACCATGTCGGAACGGAACGCCAGATCGGCCCAAAGCCGGGGATACGCATTCAAAGCGTCGACAACCTTTCCTGGATCGTCAAAGCCAGAATGTGCCCACAGTACCCGAGCTTCAGGCCAGGTTTCGAAGATCAGGTCAACTGCCTCTCGATCGCCGTGGTGGTGTAGAATGAGGTTCCGCTCTTTCGCCAGTGCAATCATGCGCTGGATAACCGGCGTCTTAATGTCGTCTCCGTAAGCGTGAAACTCGCCGATGGCTTCGTAGTCGTTCTTGGCCAGATTTGCTTCCAAATAGTCGATTACGGTTTCATCGTACATCCAGGTGTTGATTTCACCGCGACGCCGGTAAGGGCGCAGTGCCGGAACAACGATATCTGGTGCTGCGGCCAACAATAGCTGAGTACCATTGTCATCCGAGCTGGAAACCAGGGCTTTCCGCACGCCTGCATCCCGCAGGATTTTGGCCACTTGTTCGGGCGGAACCAGTTTCACGGCATCATGGCTATAGTGAATATGTGCATCGAAAATCGGTCGCTCATCGGCGATGGCCACTCCACTGACTAGCGCTGCACATACAATAAATATGTATTTTAGCACTTCAAGCATCCTCCATAGCGTTCAGTCCCGAGCAAGCGTGACGTCGAAATTCACGTGCAGGTAAGGTTCAGTGATCCTACCAGAAAGTGCCATGTCATCGGGAAATTCCGAAGCTGGTCGTTCAACATACGTCATCACCAGATCGTCTCGAACACCAAAGACCGTATCCTGATCCAGATAGGGATCGTCGTCCGGAAAAATCTCGGTCACGAGTGAGCGATAGCCGGGGGCTTTGACGATAAAGTGCAGGTGTGAGGGCCTCCACGGATGGCGACCGCAAGCACGCAGAATATCGCCAACTGGCCCGTCAGACGGCACAGTGTATTCAACTGGCTTTACTGTGGTGAACGCGTATCTGCCATCGTCACCAACTGTCATCAACCCGTGGAAAGAGTAGGTGTCCTGTTCTTCATCCTGACTGGCGTAGAGGCCGTTGGGTGCCGTTTGCCAGATGTCGAGTTCTGCTCCTGCAATTGGATTGCCCGCTGTGTCTCGAATGATGCCTTCAGCAAGCAGAACCGGCCCGCCGTAGTGTCGTTTCATATCCCCACCCATGGGCAGCGGAGGTGCGCCGGATACATGAAACGGGCCCAACACCGACGAACTTGTTGCGTCTGGACTTGAATGCAGCATGTCCACCAAAGAAGACAGGCCCAGGACGTCCGACGCCAGCACAAACTCGTGCCGGTCCTCGGTTTCCACAGCGGCACAGCCCTCGAGAAACGCAATCCCAGCTCGCCATTCGTCATGCGTCAGGTTGGTTTCGCGCGCGAAGTCATGAAGGTGTTTGACAAGTGACCCCATGATTTCGCGCATCCGCGGATCGGTGTCCTTGGACAGGTATCCCATGAACACGTCGGTGATATTATCTTTGGTGACAGAGCGCATCTGTGCCTCCTTAAATCAGGGCAAGGCTGAGGATCGGGAACTCGATCAGAATAAACAGAACGATCAGCATCACGAACGCAAAGGGAAGTGCGCCCATGAACACATCCTTGAGCGATATTCGGTCATCGTTGATCGTCGATTTGATGACGAAGCAAGATATGCCCAAAGGCGGGGTCAAAAGCCCGATTTCGGCGCCGACCACAGTGATAATGCCAAACCAGATCAACGACATGTCCAGGGCTTCGGCCATAGGCAGGAACAGCGGGACGACGATCAGAATGATGGACGCTGTATCGAGCAAAGTTCCCAGAAAAAGCATCAAGAGAACGTAGAGCAGCATGATCGACCAAAAGGACGCGGAATTTCCCGCGAGCAAATCCTGCAACTGATTGGGCAGCCCGGCCAGCCCCAGCATGCGACTATAGATCGAAGCCGCCGTAATCAGGAACAAGATCGCCGCTGTAATGTGACCGGTTTCCAGCAACGCGTCCCAGAACGCTCTTGGTGTCATGGACTTGCGTACGACTGCGATCACGAGCGCAACCAGAGCCCCGGCGGCACCCGCCTCGACAGCGGTTAGCCATCCTGTGTAAATGCCACCGAGCACTACCGTGATAATGAACAATGTGGGCAGGGTCTTGGATGCGATCTCGCGCCCGGACATCCATTCGGTGTCTTCGACGACCCGGCCGCCCACAAATGCAGGTGTAAAACGGCCCATCAACCAGATCGCGCCCACATAAGCTATTGCCAGCATGATACCGGGTATTACTCCCGCCAGAAACATGTCCCCTACGGACTGTTCGGCGACAAAGGAATAGATGATCAGCATCGCCGAGGGTGGAATAATCATCCCCAAAACCGACGACCCGGCCACAACCCCAACCGCAAAACGTGGATTATATGCCTGCGCCATCATCTGCGGGACCGAGACCTTGGTGAACACTGATGCGGACGCAATGGACGACCCGGTAACGGCCGCAAACACAGCATTTGCTCCGACGGTCGCCATTCCGATACCGCCTTTGACCTTGCGAAATCGCATGGTCATGACCTCGTAAATATCCCTCCCTAGTCCCGCTTTTGAAACGATGAGGCCCATAAAGGTAAACAGCGGGATTGTCGCGAAACTGTATTCCATCGCGCTGTCGCCCACCGCAACCTTCAGCAGGTTGAGCGCAAGCGTGAAGTTGTCCCGCATCAGCCAGATCGACACGAAGGAGACCACGCCCAAAGCAATCGGAATGTAGACGCCCGCGTAAATCAGAAAGACTATGGCAACGACCGAGATCAGGCCAATCTCAATCGGCGTCATTCTGCGGCCTCGTCATGCTCTGGGGTGCGAATAAGTTGCGGGCGGTCCTGCGCCGTGACGACCTTGAGCAGGAAGATCACGCAGGCAAGCGCAGTACCGCACGCGATGACCAGTTTGACCGGCCACCAAGGCAATGTGAAAAGACCGGGCACTCCGAAGTAGTCCTGTGTTTCCCACATGTGAAGTAACTCTGGATAGGTTACATAGGCGATCAAGGCCATGAAGATTGCCGAAATGGCGTTGATGATGCGCCTCAGGTTGGCTGTCAGACCGGGGCGACGATGGTGTAGCAGGTTCAGAAACCCATCTGAGCGCGTCAATCGATCCACTCTGACAACGTCGGCCAGCTGCAGGAACACGATCATCACGACCGAGAATTGCACCATCTCGTAGGTTCCGCGCATTGGGGCCGAAAACAGGCCCCGCGCAATGACGTCAACATTCAGAATGACCACCAACGCTAGGACGACAAGCGTACCCAATGCGTTGGCGGCGATAGCAAGCGAATTGGCGACCCGCGACAGGACGGCAACTGCGGTCTTCAGCATGTCTGGCCCCTTTCTCGGGTCGCCGAACGATTATTCGGCCGTCCAGTCCCGCACACCAGTGAAACCAGCATCCTGAAGCTTGCCGAGATAAGCGGCCAGCATATCTGTGCCCTGCTCGCCGTTCTCATTCAGCGTTGCAGCCCATTCCTGCGCAACATTGGGCATCGCATTTGCCCACGCAGCGCGGTCTTCGTCCGAGATTTCAATGATCGATCCGCCAGCTTCTACAAATGCATCTCGCGACGCAGCGGCTCGATCCATTGCAATACCTGCCACGTGGTCACGGTAGTCGATAGCCACGGCCTGTAGTACTTCTTTGACCTCATCGGGCAGACTCGCCCAGTAGTCGGCATTGACGGTGACTGTTTTTGTATTCACCGCACCAAGGTCTGCCTTCAACATGTAAGGGGCCACTTCGACGATTTTGAACGTCTTGGAAGCTTCCGGCCAAATCATTACGCAATCGACAAGGCCGGTTTGAACCATGTTGTAGAAATCAGTGAGGCCTCCGCGTACGCCCGCCGCGTCCTTGATACCCTCGAGATAGCGCAAGTTCAGGCCGGCACCCGCGATCTTGCGTCCTTCAAGATCTGCAACTTTCTCGACCGGCTCTGAGCAGAACATCTGATATGTGTCGAGCACAACACCCGTCGCCAGATAAACCTGATTTTGCGCAGCAAACTCATTCTGCATAGCCGGGTATTCTCGCGCGATTTCGTCAACTGCCTTGGCCACTGCACGAGCATCCGACGCGACGAATGGTGTCGAGCCCGAGATCCCCTGGCTGGGCAGCTTGGACGAATGGAAGATGGTTGTGACGATGCCAATGTCGCCCAAACCCAACTGTACACCTTCCAGAACACCTTTGGGTTTTACAATAGAACCGCCATAGTTCTCCTGCCAGTTCATCTTGTAATTGCCGGACTCTGCCAACCGCTTATCCACTTCAGGAATAAAGAAGTTTGTGATTTCTTTCACCCACAAGGCCCGGTCTGGGTAACCATCAATTACGACAGCTGAAATGGTCTCTTCCGCTGCGACTGACAGTGCCATAGTGCTTGCCACGGCAACACCCAGTAGACTGCACTTGGTCCAGTTTTTCATTATCTCTCCTCCCAGAAAGTTTGATCTTGTTGCCCTTTATTTGTTCGCCTTGAACCCCGGCAGTCAGTCCTTTCCACACCAACGGATTTGCGCAGCATTGCGACGGCAAAGTACGTGGCCGATTGGCCGCCCACTTGCGTCATTTCCTCATGCATAAGAACAAACCCTGTCGAACGGAAATCGCGGCAGTTTGTGAAACAAACCCGTTTCATCGGCGTAACCTAGATTGCACAGAAAGTTCGATTTGAGGGTGGTTCCTGCAAAGAACTCCTCGTCGACAATCTTGTTCGAAAAGCCTGACATGGCACCAACGTCCAACCCAACGGCCCGTGCCGCGATCATGAAGTAGGCGCCCTGAAGCGTACCATTGCGAAACGCCGTGTCGGCCACGTAATCGGGATTATTTTCGAACAACGGCCGGCGATCTTCGTGTGGGAAAAGGAAGGGCAGTTCCTTCCAGAACTCCATGTCGTGGGCAATTATGGCCGTGACTGGCGCGCCCATCATCTTTGGCACGTTCTTTGGCTTCAAAGACTTGGCAAGCCGCTTTTTGCCCTCGGCACTTTTCACGAAAATGAACCGCGCAGGCAGTGTATTCATACTGGTCGCGCCGCTGATCGTGATGTCGTAAATCTCTTCAAGCAACGCGTCGGAAACCGGCTTGTTTGTCCACGCATAGTGCGACCGGGACTCGCGCAGAATCAAGGCGATTGCGTCATCCGACAGACGAGGAATTCGCGCGCGCAGTTCGCGATGATCTTGCTGCGCCTTGGCGCGAAGTGCCTCCAGCTCTGCCCCGGTCGGTGCGCTCATTCTGCTGCCACCTTTGACCTGTTGTCTTTTTCGTCCACGATCGGGCTGGAACAGACGCCGATACCTTCGATCTCGACTTCAACGGTTTCGCCCGGCTTCAGCCAGCGAGGGTCGGGTTTTTTGGCGTGGCCCACGCCCGGCGGTGTTCCCAATGCAACCAGATCTCCCGGTTCCAGGGTCATGAATTCCGAAATTGTCGCGATCACCTGGCGGACACCCCAGATCATGTTGGCGGTATTCGAACTTTGAAGAACCTCATCGCCAACGCGGCTTTCGATCTTGAGGCCCGAAGCGCCTTCAGGCAACTCATCCTGAGTCACGGTGAAGGGGCCAATTGCGCCCGTTTCGTCAAAGTTCTTACCCGGTGTCCACTGAACCGTTTTGCGCTGATAGTCCCGCACCGAACCATCGTTGAAAACGGTATAACCAAACACATGATCCAGCGCCTTTTCTTCCGAGATATGGCGACCGCGTTTCCCAACGATCAGCATCAATTCCGCTTCATAATCGAAATGCTCGGAAGCCGCCGGTCGCACCATGGGTTTGCCAGCCGCCATGATTGAGTTCTTTCCGCGCATGAATAGCGTGGGGTACTCGGGAATGTCGTATCCACCTTCTTTGATATGGTCGGTATAGTTCAATCCCATGCAAACAATGGTGCCGGGGGCGGCCACCGGCAATGCCGGCGTGATAGTCGAGACTGGCACAGGCACCGCTGCTGAGATTTTATCGGCCAGTGAGTCGCTCAAACCAGGATCGGCAATCAACCCCATCAGATCTGTGCCGACACCAGAGTCCAAAGCCGTTAAATTTACTGCTTTTTCGCCGTTCACGGCAAACACCGCGGTACCTTCTAAAGTCTCTCCCACTAGGTATTTCATTTTCGTCATCCATATCAGTTTGCTTGATTTTTGCCGATTATTTTGCCATATGTCAATTAATATCGATTTTATTGGAGGGCGCAGATGGTTGCCTGGGCAGACTACAAATCAGAAGCACAGAGCCGCGGCGCACTTGCTTTGGAGCTTTACGTTGCACACAGCACGCCTGCCAAAGCGCCCGAAGACGTGAAGGCGTCACTTCCTGA
Organism: Ruegeria sp. D4; assembly: GCF_056534475.1. Taxonomy (NCBI): domain Bacteria; kingdom Pseudomonadati; phylum Pseudomonadota; class Alphaproteobacteria; order Rhodobacterales; family Roseobacteraceae; genus Ruegeria; species Ruegeria sp. D4. Next base: position 89,002 of record NZ_JBQFPJ010000014.1, on the reverse strand, counting down.
TCACCTGGCATATCAGGCGCAGCTTGAACGTTCGGGTCAGCTGGCTTTTGCCGGACCAATGTCGGATGAAACCGGTGAGCATATGCAGGGAATGGGCCTGATCATCTACCGCGCCGACAGCCTTGAGGCCGCTCGAAATCTAGCCGAGGACGACCCGATGCATAAAAGCGGTGCGCGCAGTTTTGTTCTTCGGCGCTGGATGATCAACGAAGGCTCACTGAACCTGACAGTCGGTCTATAGACCGGAACAAGCGCCCTCAGTTAAAAGCACTTCAAAGATTGCGCATTCAAAGAGGAAAAGTCGGATATGGACGTCATGCTTGATACCGAGGGCAAAGAGAAATCAGCCACTCATGGTGCGTATCGACGGCTGCGCGATATGATCCTCACAGGCGAGTTGCCGCCCGGACAGAAGCTCAAGATCGAACAACTCCGTGGCCTTCTGGATACGGGCGCAAGCCCGGTTCGGGAGGCGCTTAGCCTCCTGACGTCTGACATGCTGGTCGAACGGATTGATCAGCGCGGATTTCGGGCGGCGCCAGTCAGCAAATCCAACTTCGAGGAAATACTGTCGCTCCGATGCAACCTCGAGGAAACAGCGCTGCGCGCTTCCATCGCTAATGCAGATGGAGCTTGGGAGGACAGGCTTGTTTTGCGGCATCACCATATGAAAAAGGCCAGTCAAAAAAGTGCACCAGACTTCGAAGACGCCCACAAAGTGTTTCATATGGCCTTGTTGGAAAATGCAAAACTGCCGTTGCTGCTACGGTATTGCTCGCAGCTTTATGACCTCAACATTCGCTATCGTTATCTGGCGGCGGGAGGGCCCAGTTACAAAAAGCGCGATATCGCTGCCGAACACCAGCAAATCCTGGATGCCGCACTCAACCACGATGCAGACAGCGCGACCCGGCACTTGCTCAACCACTACCGCCGAACGGGTGAGTACCTGAGCAGTCAGATGGAGTCCTGAAATGCAGCGGAACTGGTTTCTGGGCGATCTGCTGAATCAGCTGTTCGATCGTCCCGGCAAAAAGCGCGGCAACGATGACTATCGATCCATTGCAGAGCTTTGTGAGGCCTTGTTGTCCGCCGAAGGCGAAGTATCGGGCTTCACCCTCGCCTCCACAATTCTTGATCGCTACCAGACCCTGGAAGACCCCGAGAAATTGGAGTTTTTCGCCTATTTGAATGACCAACTTGAGCTGGACGCGGATCAGCTTACCGAAGTGGCAAGCCTCTATGCCAACGACAGAAGTGTCAATTTATATCAAAAGCTTAGCGAAGTCGTGGAACCCAAACGGCAAGAGTTGTTGCGCCGATTGAACCAACCATCTGGCGCGACACAAGAACTCGTAGCAATGCGCGTTGACCTATTGCGCTTTCTTAAATCCAACCCCGAGCTCAAACGAACAGATATTGATTTCGTTCATTTGCTGAGAAGTTGGTTCAATCGGGGCTTTCTTGTCCTCAAACAAATCAGTTGGGATACCCCTGCCCGCGTTTTGGACAAGATCGTTGCCTACGAAGCGGTCCATCAAATCAACGATCTGGATGATCTGCGACGCAGGCTCTACCCGCCGGATCGTCGTTGCTTTGCATTCTTCCATCCTTCGATGCCAGATGAGCCGCTGATTTTTGTCGAAGTTGCTCTGACGGCTGAAGTTCCAGACGCAATCGATGCGCTTTTGTCCGAAGATCGGGAACCGATCGAAACTGAACAAGCGAAAGTCGCGGCGTTCTACTCTATCTCGAATTGCCAGAAAGGTTTAACCGGTATCAGCTTTGGCAATCTGTTGATCAAACAGGTTGTAACTGAGCTGTCGCGAGAACTTGAGGGGCTTGATACATTTGTGACCTTGTCGCCGATACCGGGACTGAACCGTTGGCTAGAGGGCGAAACAGACAATCCTGAGCACGGCCACGCCGCCGAGGCCGTACTTGCGGCAACAACCTCGCCGCAAGATTTGCGCGCAATGGCCGCCCGGTACCTGTTGTTCGCCAAGCGCGAGGATGGGATGCCGTTGGATCCCGTGGCCCGCTTTCACCTCGGAAACGGTGCCGAGTTGCACGAGTTGCACGCCGAAGCCGATTTGTCACCGAACGGACGATCACAATCCGGCGGTGCGATGGTGAACTACCTGTACGATTTAAACAAAACAGAACGTCATCACGAAGAGTTCGCGACACATGCGACGATCGAAGCCTCGCGTTCTGTTCGCGCGGCCTCAACCGCTGCGCTTGCGACCAAGCCAAGGGAAAATACAGCGTGACCAACACTCTATACGACAGCCTGTTTGCCCGGCATGAGGGCAACGAGGCTCCGTTCCTGCAACTCGACGATGACCAGATTGTGTCCTATGACGCGTTTTTGAAGCGCACCGCGCAGGTCGCGCATGTTTTGCAAAACAACGGCGTTTCACCAGGCGATCGCATCGTTGTGCAAGCGCCCAAGTTGGCCGATACGATTGCCCTCTACGCCGCTTCGGTACAGGCAGGTGCAGTCTATCTGCCGCTTAACACTGCCTACACTTTGGCAGAGTTGGACTATTTCATCTCTGATGCCCAACCTTCGATGATCGTTTGCGATAGCAGAGACGAAATTGAAGTCGGAAAATTGGCGGCTCGGTCTGGGGCAAAGCTGCGGACACTCGGCGGCGTTTACCCTAGCCTGAGCAGCGAGGCCGACGCGCAGCCCTGCGTATTCGAAACCGTGGATCGCGCTCCGGACGATCTTGCCGCGTTGCTCTACACATCAGGCACCACAGGCCGTTCCAAAGGCGCAATGCTGAGCCATCAAAACCTATTGTCCAACGCCCAAGCTCTTGTTGGTCTGTGGGGTATCACAAACGACGATCGCTTGGTTCACGCGCTGCCGATCTTTCACACGCACGGGCTTTTCGTGGCGATGAATACGTCACTACTCGCCGGTGCCAGAGTTCGCCTTATGCAAAAGTTCGACCTCGGCGCCATCCTGGATGAATTGCCCAAGTCGACCCTTTTGATGGGGGTTCCCACTTTCTATACCAGACTGTTGGCAGACGACCGGTTCACAAAAGAGATCACAGGGAACATGCGCCTGTTCGTCTCGGGCTCTGCCCCCCTGCTTGCCGAAACCCATCAGGCATTCGAAATGCGCACCGGCCACCGAATACTTGAGCGCTATGGCATGACCGAGACAAACATGAACACCTCTAACCCCTATAGTGGCGAACGTCGCGCGGGAACTGTTGGCATGGCACTGCCCGGCATCGAGGTGATCGTCACACATACGAAAACCGGAGAACCACTTCCCCCGGGCGAAGTTGGAATGATCGAAGTCCGCGGCCCCAACGTGTTCAAAGGCTATTGGCAGATGCCCGAGAAAACCGCCGAAGAGTTACGAGAGAACGGGTTCTTCATCACCGGGGACTTGGGCCAATTCAGCGAGGACAGCTATCTATCGATTGTGGGGCGGTCGAAAGACCTGATCATTACCGGTGGTTACAACGTGTATCCCAAAGAAATTGAAGAGATCCTGAACGACATCGACGGTGTTCTGGAATCGGCGGTTTTCGGCGTCCCCGACAACGATTTTGGCGAAGCAATCATCGCCGCTCTGGTTATTGAGCCAAGCGTAAAACTTGAAGCGGATCAGATTGCTGAGACCATCAGGGACAAGCTGTCGCGCTTCAAACATCCGCGCCGCTACGAATTCGTCTCGGAATTGCCGCGAAACACTATGGGAAAAGTTCAAAAGAACGTGCTGCGCGAACGGTACGCGGACATGGAACTGTCGCCGGCAGAATCTTAGTAAGCCCATCCAGACGCTCAATCAAATCAAGACTTTCAGATCGGATACTACCCTCCCCTTCAGACTGCCAAACTCATTAGGAGATCCATAATGACCCGCATGACGGCAAAAGACTTCGACCAGGAACTTCTGGACCTGTACGACTTTTACGCGCACGGCAAGATTACCAAGCGCCAATTCCTGGATCGCGCAGGCAAGTTCGCGGTCGGCGGCGTGACTGCGGTCGCGCTGCTGAACATGCTCAGCCCGAACTACGCGATGGCTCAGCAAGTGTCGTTCAACGATCCCGATATCCACGCGGACTACATCACCTATCCTTCACCGAATGGAACCGGTGATGTCCGAGGGTATCTTGTCCGGCCCGCTGGCGTTGAAGAGCCCCTACCTGGGGTGTTGGTGATCCACGAAAACCGCGGTTTGAATCCTTACATCGAGGATGTGGCGCGCAGGTTGGCAAAAGCCGGATTTATGGCGTTGGCCCCCGACGGTCTGACATCGGTTGGCGGCTACCCGGGCAACGACGCCGATGGGCGCGAGTTGCAAAAGACAGTGGACCGTGTCGAGTTGATGAACGATTTCTTCAATGGGTTTGAATACCTGTTGAACCGAGATGACAGCACCGGAAAGGTCGGCGCAGTGGGTTTCTGCTATGGCGGCGGTGTAGTCAGTGCAATTGCCGTGGCCTACCCAGAACTGGCCGCAGGCGTGCCGTTCTATGGTCGCCAGCCAGCAGCTGAGGATGTTGCCAAAATTCAGGCGCCGCTACTGATTCAAATGGGAGAGCTTGATGAGCGCATCAACGAAGGCTGGCCGGATTTTGAGGCTGCTCTGCAGGCCAACGACAAAGTATACGAGGCATATATATACGAAAACGCCAACCACGGTTTTCATAACGACAGTACGCCACGCTATGATGAGGAAATGGCAAACCTAGCCTGGGACCGCACAATTGATTGGTTCAACACCTATCTGAAGTAATTGGTACAAGCTACCAAGCCAGTCATGCGTTGATATCTTTTCGTTGAAATCCTCGCCCCATCTTGGCCAAGACCTTAGAAGCTACAGTAACTTGAACTTCGCAGTTAGAGATTCTGCGACAAGGTCTTGGCCCGCAATCCCTACTATTGGATGTTTTTATGGTTTCGAAACCATGGGCGGATATTGTCGAAGCGGTTTTAGATGAAGCGATTCATCGTTAAGTGTTCAGCTCATCTGCGGGTTAAACGTAATATCACTTTTATGCCGCTGATATCAGCCATTGATAACGCGTTCGGAGAAGGCAGCTAGGTGACCGAAATGACCTATGTAGTGTTTTTTGATCAATGCCAGGTTTTTGATGGAGGTACCCCTTCAGTTCTCTTCCAATGTCGGCCGGAATTTTAACCACTCACAGCGGACGGGACCGGAATATTTTGGACAACTACGACCGTTTCTATGCGTAGTTAGCCGTTCCTTTGGTTCTCTTCGGCATCCCGAAACCGCCGCGCGAGATAATCCACAAACGCGCGCGTTTTTGGTGCCAGATTCCTCCGTTCGGCAAACATTACGACAATATCCGTGCTGGGAGGTGCATACTCCGGCATGACATGGACAAGTTCGCCAGAGAGAAATTTCCTGTTTGCCATATAGCAGGGCAGCCGTGCGATGCCGATACCAGCCAGAGCGGCTCTAAAGACGACATCGGTGCTGTTCCCCTCAAAGCTGCCCGTTGCTTCAAACTTTTCGCCTGCGTTCGGTTCGATGCTGTTCCAAGCGTTCCGTTGGCTTCTCCCAGCAACTCTCAAGCAATTGTGCTCAGCCAGTTCGGCAAAATTCGACGGTGTTCCACAACGCTCAAGGTATTCAGGTGAGGCACATAGTACCCTTCGACTCTGCATAACGCGCCTAATCACCATATCTGGATTCTTCCGTTGTTCCGCAAAGCAGATCGCCGCGTCGAACCCTTCGCTCCGAAGATCAATTTCTCGGTCGGTCAGATTTAAAGACATTTCTACCTCTGGGTTCTCTTTCATGAACTCTGGGAGGGCAGGAATCAGTTGGGACTTACCGAATGCAACAGTGGATGCGATCCTGAGTTCTCCGCGTGGGACACCGTCAAAGCTGTGGATCATCGCTTTGGCTTCATTGAATTTGTCGGCCATCTCTTTGCATTTTTCATAGAAATCTTGGCCTTCCCGCGTTGGAGAGACACCCGTTCTGGTACGATTCAGAAGGCGGTAGTGCACCTGATCTTCAAGTAACCCGATCTGCTTACTTACTGCTGATGGGGTCTGCCCCATTGATCTTGCAGCCGCAGAAATACTGCCCTGCTCGACAACCGTCGCAAAGATTAGCATTTGCGCAGAAATGTCCATGTCATAACCTTTGCTGTTCCAATATGGCATGGGGCCTTTGCCAAAATGGCGAGTTGTGAGCGCTACCAAATGCCCTTATCTCTGCATTGCAGCATAAATACTGCATTGCAGCAATGGACGAGGCAATATCATGGCAATTACTCGATCAAACAGCGCGCTGGATGTCGTTTTCGAAGCTGGCCGCACGTTCTTTCATCAAAAGCTGGACACGATACGCAAGGCACGGGCCAAACGCAGGGTTTATCGCGAAACTTGTTATGAACTCTCGGTGCTATCTGACCGTGACTTAATAGATTTGGGCATTCCGCGCAGTAGCATCAAAAGACTTGCTATGGAGGCTGCATATGGCTGCTAACACCCAAACGGCTGGTACAGATCGTGGTCACGCCATTGCCCTATCAATCAGCTTCTTGGCGTGGATCAGATCCACGGCAAAAGCTGCCTTGAAAGCACTGAAATTGGCCCGGATGCTCTCTGCGCTTTCAAATATGAGCGATTACCAACTCTCTCAGATCGGAATTTCGCGATCTGAGATCCCGGAATATGCCGGAAAATTGATGGCTGACGAATAGGTAAGCGAGCCCTCAGGTCCAAAAGCTTACACGAAAAATGCTGGTTCTCGCTCCTCCCAGAGTAAGCCAGCATGAGCGGTGGCGAAAAAGCCGACAGGGAGCGCCAACGCACGGGCCAGCATTTTCAACTCCTCCCGAAAGTGCTGGCCCAAACCAACCTGCCAAGCAGGAGCCCCGAAAAATGAGCGATAGGAGAACTTCACAAGATCTGGTCGTCCGTCGTCTCGGTTTCGGCGATCTAGATAACATCTGTGATCATTTTCTGCGGTTAGATGTCCGAACGCGGCGGGCACGATTTTGTGGAGCCGTCGACGACAATGGTGTCTTGAGTTACGCACAGAATATCCTCCGGTACGACAGTATCGCTTGTGGAGCGTTTGTCTGGGGCCAATTGAGAGGCCTTGTCGAACTGCGCGGCCTCTTTCATTCATGGCCATCAAAGCCAGAGGCTGCACTCTCTGTCGAAGCTGAGTGGCAAGGCATTGGGATTGGCGACGCTTTGTTTCAACTGATGTACGCGATGGCGCAGAACAGAGGCGTCCGGACTATTCAAATGATGTGCCTGAAGGAAAACCGCCACTTGCGCTATCTTGCGGCGAAACATAACGCGCAGTTTGTAGCTGACGCGGATATTGTTGAAGCAATCTTGCACCCCAACTGGCCGACGCCCGCGTCAATTGCCATTGAGATTATCGCTGAAACTAGGGCACACTCACATCTGCTTTTTACTTAGACGACCAATAACACACTGCGTATTGCGGTCGTTTAATTGGACTTAAGCGAATGACCTTTTCTAATACCTTTATTGTTTCAGTGTTTAAGTTGCCTTTCTTGAGATAATGGCCGTGCGGTGCGCATATTCCACGTTAAACACAAGTCGGGATTTATCGTCTCAGGCTGTAACACGCAGTGCATCGACAGGAACCAGCGCTCCCTTGGCTTGGATTACGTAGCTGGCCAATTGGCAGCCTAATGATATTCCTGCGCGGAAATCGCTTTTCTCCAAAACGCTGAGCAAAACGCCAGCGTTGAAGCTGTCACCAGCGGCTGTTGTATCAATAGCGGAAGTTTCCGGCTTAGCGGGCACCTCCCCTCTAATATTCCCATCTTGATAAACCACAGAATGCTCGCCGTTCTTTACGACGATCCGCTCCACACCATGTCTTGCATATCGTTCAAGAGTCGCGGTCGGACAAGGGCCGCGGTACCCAGCGCGGGACGCAGGCCGCGTAGAAATTTGTCCATTTATGTCACCTCGTTCAGACGAATTCACGCGTTTGTCGCGTTGTCCCTTCGTGCGGGGGTTGATTACTGATTGGGATCAGGGCGTGTACCAGATGGGCGATGTGTAAGCCCGGTCCTGAATGGACTCGGGCGCGCCTTCGGGCAGTTCGACGCCAAAGAACTTGCGGTCAAAGGTGGTCCAGCGCGGGGTAGGGATTTCCAGAACCCGGACGTAGTAGAACGCGCTTTGTGTGGGTTCGAAATCAGGGTCCTCCCAATAGCCACCTAAAATCGCCTGGCCGATGTCGTTGGTATAAGTAGCCTCTTGCGCATCAACTGAGTTTCCAACCGGGCCATCACACGCCCCGTCGACAATCTCGCGACCACCGCATGAGACGTCATAGACTTTCTCGGATGTGGTGCCGTCGGCGTTCAGCCAGCCCTTGATGACCTGAACCCGGTCCAGATTGGCGCCATCCGGGTCACGCAACGCCCGAATTAGGAATCGCGGCGCACGACCTTCACTCGTTTCCAGATCACCCCCCATAGGTACGCCATTGGCGTAGCCGTGCGCCGCGAAGTCCGACCGAGGGAGGTCAGATTCTTCAAAGTCATATCCGGCAAACACACGGACGCGGATGCGCGTTCCGGTGGTTGCGAAAACCTCGCGCCGCATCATCGCGTCAAAGATCTCTTCCCGTGTATTGTCACGAGCCCAGACGGCTGCAAGGCCGGATGCGCTGGTCTGCCACGCCCGCAACCATGTGTCTTGTGGCCCGAGCCGTCCGGCGACCGGTTCCTCAAAACGGATCGGATCCGCCGTTGGCTCAAGCTGCGCAACTTTGCCGAAAAAGTTGTTTTCACGCGTCGATGCCAGAGAGGTGTGGGCATCCGTGGATCCGATCACCCCAAATTTCCATGGGTTGGCACCCAGTTCCGCACCATGTGCAAGGCCACGTTTTAATGCTTCACGAGCATACTCGCCCGAGACCATCTCGGGCACCTTTGGTTCAAATCCGCCCAGCGAGGTCGTATCCCAAGTCTCAAAATCGGCAAACGGATCGTCTGGCGACAGCATCGGGTGGGCTTCGCCATCCCCTTTCATCTGGGTGACCTCGTAGATTGGCTCCCACCGCTGACGTCGCGCGGCATAGTCCGCGTTTATCGGTTCGTCTGTTCCATATCGCGTGTCATTGAACATTAAACCGTTGGAAAGGTTTCCGTTGTGTGGGATGGCCAACAAACTGCCACCGGTCTCGGCCTCAACCTCTTCCATCCAGTCCCACAGCGCTTCAGGGTTCGGATCAAGGTCAGATGACAATGGTATCCTGCTGTTCGCAACATCTTTACCGTCCTTGAAGACAACGACACGATGCAAATTGTTCCCATTAGGGGCCGACGTCCATTCAAACCCGATGAGTGCCGTGAACCTTCCGGGCTCGTTGGCAACTTCTGCAGCGTCGATGATTTCTTCCCATGGAGCCACTGGCACATTCGGGTCGGACGCGAGAGTGTTCGTTCCATCCGCCTTTGTCTTGGTGAAAAGGTTAAAGGCTTCTCCCGCAGCATCCGCGGTTCCTTGCATCACCAGGGCATGCAACTCCTGCCCCAATGGGTCTTCCAGAATAATCGGATCAGACCGGGCAATCATCGGGGCAACCCCCAGCGCTTCGGCGTGATCCGAAATCACAAGCCAGTCGAGAGGCCTGATGAGCTGTGTTTTGACGCCCATCGATGAGGTGACTGTTTCGCCTTTGGCGTATCGGTAGGCTTCATCGGGGCCCAATGTGTTGCCAATCATCCCTGCATCAACCGAATAAGACGTGTGCAGGTGGGTATCTCCAAATAAAATCTGATTGGGAAAATCCTGTCCCGGGTACTGTGAGTATTCACGTTCCCCCGGATTCCACGGTGGCGCGTCCTGCGCTAACGCGGCCGAGGACAGTGCAAGGGCTGATACTGTAAGTGCTTTCAAATACATGGTGAAATCCTCAGGACGGTGTGTACCAGATGGGTGAGGTATAGGCGCGCCCCTGGATGGAGATTGGAGCACCCTCGGGTAGTTCAGTGCCAAAGAACTTTGCGTCAAAGGTGGTCCAACGCGGCGAAGGAATTTCCAGCACGCGCACGTAGTAAAAGGCAGACTGCGCCGGGTCGAAATCGGGGTCTTCCCAGAAACCGGCCAGAGTGGCCTGACCGATATCGTTGGTCCAAGTGGCGGTTTCCTGATCCACCGTATCGCCCACCGGACCGTCACATGCTCCGTCAATCAGGTCACGTCCACCACAGGCGACGTCGATCACCCATTCCGTGGTCGTGCCGTCCGCGTTCATCCAGCCCTTAACGATCTGAATACGGTCCAGGTTGGCACCATCTGGATCACGAAGCGCCCGCACCATGAAACGCGGCGCGCGACCATCGCCCGAGGCGGCCAAATCGGCCCCCGTCGGCACGCCGCTCTCATACCCATAAGCGTCAAAATCCGAACGCGGCAGGTCGGTTTCCTCGAAGTCGTATCCCGCAAAGACACGAACTCTCATGCGTGTCCCTGTCGTAGCGAAGACCTCGCGCCGCATCATAGCGTCAAAGATGGCCTCGCGAGTGTTTTCGCGCGCCCAGACAGCGGCCAGCCCCGACGCGGAAGTTTCCCAAGCCTTGATCTGGTTGGCCTCGTCGCCGAGCCGACCGGTAATGGCTTCATTGAAGCGCATCTCGTGGGCCGATGGCTCAAGGGCCGTGATTTTGCCAAAGAAATTCTCTTCTCGTGACGTCGACAAAGACGTGTGAGCATCTGTCGATCCAATCATCCCGAACTTGAACGGGTTCGCACCAAGAGCAGCTTCGTGTTGCAACCCCAAACGATAGGCCGAGCGCGCGTATTCGCGAGGCAGCATTTCCGGTGTTTTTACTTCGGTCCCGAAACTGCCCTAGTCCCATGTCTCAAAATCCGCGAATGCGTCATCCGGGGACAAGGCCGGGTGCGTCTCACCATCCCCTTTCATCTGGGTCACCTCGTAAAGAGGCTCCAGACGTTGCCGTCGCTCGGCATATTCTGCTGACAGAGGTTCCCCCGAGAACCGTTTGTCATCGAACATCAGCCCGTTGGACAGGTTCCCATTATGTGGGATGGCCAGAAGCTGGCCGCCGGTTTCGGACTGGTAGTCCTCCATCCAGTCCCACAGTGCTTCGGGATCATTGCTGAGTTCATTGGACAGCGGAATACGGGTATTCGCCTCTTCCTTGCCATCCCGATAAACGACGACACGGTGCAGGTTGTTGCCGTCCGGGGCCGAGCTCCATTCATATCCGATGAAGGCTGTAAAGCTGCCGGGCACATTGGCCTCTTCAGCGGCATCGATGATCTCTTCCCACGGAATCTTGGGGACATTTTGATCCGATGCCAGATGGTTCGTGCCTTCATAGGCGCGGCCAAGCCACAAGTTATAAGCGGCCTGCGTGCTTTCGATCGTCTTCTGGCTGACCAGCTCATACAGCTCTGCGCCCAGAGGGTCTTCCAACAATGTCGGATCAGAGCGTGTCAGCAGCGGAGCGATGCCAAGACCGTCAGAGTGGTCGGAGACCACCAGCCAATCCAGCGGCCTCTGCAGTTTTGCGGGGATACCCGTAGACGCAACCACCGTTTCGCCTTTGGCAAATTTATAAGCATCTGCAGGGGATAGTTTGTTAAAGACCAATCCGGCATCCCACGAATAGGATGTGTGGAGATGCGTGTCGCCGAAAAAGACCTGATTGGGAAAACTTTGTTCTGGGTAAGGGGAATATTCAGCCCGATCTGGTGCAACATTGGGCGCATCCTGCGCTGCTGCCGAATGTGCTATTATACCTGCAATGCAAGTAATAGCAGCGCAGCTGACAACAGAAATCGAGAACAGAAACCCACGAGAATTCTGAGCGGAATGCATCCCTAATGCCCCCATAATATTGTTTATTATCAGATATTTATACTATTGTAACGTAAACGTTATTGGGCAAAGCTAACAGAACGGTTTGTCAAATACTTTCCCAAACGGGGTAATTGCGATGAAGAAGGAATCTAAAGATACATTTTTCCCTATCTTTTCTTCAGCATGGCTAAGAGGCGTATCTCAAGAAAGCTTAGAAAAACTCAAACAGATTTCCGAAATCGTCACGTACAAGGATAAGGAAACAGTTTACGCTATTGGTGGGCCGCAAAGCTTTCTCTATGGCACCGTCTCGGGAAAGGTTCAGGTTCGCCTCGCCCTGACCGAAATAGAGCCGGTCTTGGGTCATATCCACCACCCCGGTGCCTGGTTCAGTGAATCAGAGTTGTTGCTTGGCGTTGACGGTCTGGTGGAAATGAAGGCCGCAGGCGGTGTCAGATTGGTTAGGATCGCATATTCTCCGTTTCGGCCACTGGCAAATGCACGCCCTAAACTATGGGAAGCATTTGCCCGCCTCACCTCGATGAACCAGCTACTGGCCATGTCTGCAGCCAATGACCTTGCGCAACGAAACACTCGCAAACGCATCGCTGCCGCGCTTTTGCGGTTGGGCGGATGGCGTGGCGTTTTACAGGGCGCCGAACCGACAGACACCGTTGTAGCCAGCCAGCAGGAACTTGCGGACCTGTCGAATATCGCCCTGTCCAAGATCTCGGTGTATTTAGGAGAAATGGCGACCGAAGGACTGATACGCTTGGAATATGGGCGCACCGTCTTGATCGACTTGGACGGGTTGCAGCGCGTGGTCGAGGAATAGAGTGATGCGTGCTGTTCCATGTCATAACCGTAGCCAATCTTGGAAAAAGCTACCCCTATCCTTTTCTCGGGTTTTCATCGTATTTTCGATCTTCTGCTTTGGGCTATTCGGCCCGCGTTCGGCTTTGGCATGCCAAGTTTGCATCACGCTGCCCGAGGCCTCACTTGCGGATCACTTGATCACGGCCGACGTCGTAGTCATGGCAGGACCAGCACAGGACAATCCATTCAAGTTTGCCCCACGTCAGATCATAAAAAGTACATCGGACGATCTGGAGAGATTTCCTGAAATTCCATTCTTGATCGACAGCACAACCCGCGCTGCCTTCCGCGCTGACCCCAAGATGTCAGTTCTGCTGAATTACGGAACTGTTGCCAAGGATGGTGCCGGACGCGGCTTGTCACGCAAGTGGACAAGGATATTCTCGCTGACCCCCGAGCGCGAGAAATTCTTGGAAGCGCTTTGGACCGAAGCCGAGCTGTGGCAGGACCGCACTACGGCATCCAATGCGCGCGTTGCGTTTTTTGCCCGATACCTTTCGCAAGAAGATCGGGTGCTCAGAGATACTGCCCTGATCGAAATCGACCGAGCGCCGTACGGCAGTATCCAAATGTTGCGCAACACGGTTGCTGCAGAAGAGTTATTGCGTGAGTTCGACAGCCTCGCTCGCATGAGCTTCGTTCCGGTTGCGATCCGATTGCTGGGCCTCCAGGCCGACGATGACAAGGCCAGACAAATTGTCCGATCAAGATATCCCAGGTCGGTTTTTCAAAGCTCGGGGTATGCGTATGATTGGGCTTTGGCTGGGATATCTGTCGATGGGCCATACGCTGTCACAGTTGTCGACGCCGCGTTGGGGTCGGCAAACCTCAAACAGGACCATAAGCAATCCCTCATTCGCGCCCTGGCTGACTCAGGTTGGGTGTCGCCTGAACTCAGAGATAAGATCATCAAGATTTTTTCCCGCGAGTTGGAACAGGATCACTCGTCGGCTTTGGAGATTGCGATTGCCATGCGCAATTGGAATGAAACGCGCTTGGATACCCAGTTTGCGTATTTGCTGCAAAACGATGAAATTGACCCGGTAACCAAGTTCGTTATCCAAACCAAACTAGCCTCAATTGAGTGACAACTGACGGTTTCGATCTGCGCCGAAACTGCTTCATTGATTGGCCCCACATACTAAAGCAGCTGATCTTTGTTGCGTATTAAAATTGCACTCCTGCCAGACGCCCGTCTAGAATTATTTCATGGTTGGTTGATCCGAACGTTCGGTTTCTGGGAATCGAAGATCCATTTGGCAAGCGCGGCGAGTGTCAGCCTTCCGCCCGTGAGCGACGAATGCTGCGCTCATGATCTATGTCGTCTTTCGGCTCAAAGCGGTCATCCGCATTGTTTGGTCGCTCATCTGGTTTTCCAACTTCGGCAATGCGGACAAAGCACCATTTCGCGGTCGCTTTGCGAACAACTGCTTTATCGAGAAACTCGACATCTCGACAACGTATTCTCTTGGCCGGTGAAGCAGTCCGGCGCAGTAGTTAGCATGCTTGCCGAGATACCGTCTCTTTCGTTAGGCTCAGCTATGAATAGTTTTGAGCCAACCACGACTTCCTACGCATTGTTCTCGATGCCGCTTGACGAAGCTGCGTCGGCACTAACGGCATTTTTCTCCACCGGTGCCCTCGACCCTGTCCAATCCGATCTGGAAGGCAAAGCCGACGAGCTATTTCCCAATCTTGAGCCGTTGAGCATGGCTTCGGACCGAGCGCTTCTTGTCGCCAACGGGAAGAATTGGACGAGCTACTTCAACAACAGCCTGCTTGGATCAGACGTCTTTTTGGAAGTGTCTTGGCTTGCAAGGGCGCATAGTTGCACTGGATTGCGGATCGTAAAGAAACCGAAAGCGACCATTTTTGAAGCCTATAATTGCCCTGAGCGGGGTGGACAGGCCCCCAATAACTGCAGGCGAAGCATTTACGCCGCACCAGAAGGAAAGTGGACGTTCGGTTCGTCCGGAGCGCCGTATCCATTCGAAGACGTCTCGCGCTACGAGGCAAAAAGTATCCGGGATCGCTTCACACCTGAAACGTTGGATTACATATTGCGAGGCCTTGGCGCGCCACATGAGCCATTTCCCGTTTGCGAGAAACTTATAGCCAAGCTGTTCGTTTTTGATGGCCGTGCCCCGCAGCTCCCAAGATGGACGTATGCCGAAGTGCAGGCAGGACAACCATGGAAACCGGGCTAGGCAGTTTCCAGTCCGGTCATCCGACAAGTCTCTTGGGTCCCAATTAGCAAAAAGCTGCCGTTGGTATGCGATGCAGCATCCGTCGCAATGGGCTCGAAGCAGACCTTGGTCACCTGTAGAGTAGCCCCTGACCAGTCCAACAAGGGAACGGACGACGGCTGTGCGGGACGAAGCAGACGTTTAGCCGGGGTTTCAAACTTATCGCCTCGAATGTCGACGCACTGCATTTTGGAGTATGGATCATCGTATTGTCGATACCTACGACTGATCAGACTACCCATTTAACAGTATCTCTCTGGTCCAATCCACTGCTCCACCGAATAGCGGTCCCCGTGCGTCCAGCCGACTGGCAAAACTTCTTCTATTCGTTCCAGGTCGGCATTCGTAAGGTTCAACTCCGCACCTGCGATGCACTCTCGGAAGTGATCAACAGACCGCGTTCCAGGGATCGGTATGACGTGAGGCCCACGGGTCAGGAGCCAAGCATTCGCCAAACCTGCAGCTGACGTGTCCATTTCTGCCGCTAGTTTTCGGAACCCATCTGTGATGCGGAGATTTTCAGACAGGTTGGGTTCCATAAAGCGCGGGTTGCCAGCTAAGAATGGCAGGCTTGTGATGCGCTCACGCGGGATCGGGTTGTCCGTCAGTAGCGACCGCCCGACAGGCGAAAACGCTACCATAGCGACACCCAGTTCGGCGCACGTCTGTACCAGTCCAAGATCGGGAAACCGGGTCGATAATGAGTATTCGGATTGGACGGCGGCGATTGGAAAGGTTTGCATCGCGCGGCGCAGCGTCGTAGGCGCGACTTCGGAAAGCCCGATTGCTTTGGTTTTTCCCTTCTCGACCAGTCGGCCAAGATTGGCCGCAGTCTCTTCTGGCGTAAGGCGAGGATCGCGGCGGTGCGCATAGAACAGGTCAACGCTGTCCAGCCCAAGACGTTGCAGCGACTTGTCCAGCTCGGCCTCCAGATGCTCCGCCGAGTTATCGAATACGCGATTGCCGTCGGCGTCGCGTGTAATCGTCGCTTTGGTCGCAATGACAAACTCTTCACGGGCGCTTGGATTGGCTTTCAGATAGGACCCGATGGCATTTTCTGATTTACCCATGCCATAGACGTTGGCCGTATCCAGATGTGTGACGCCGAGGTCACGACACGCATTGAGGATCGCGTGGCTAGCTTTCTCATTTGTTGGTCCATACATGTCTGAGAACGACATTGCGCCATAACCAATGGCACCGATTTCAGGTCCGTTTGCGCCTAGTTTACGTGTCTTCATTTTCTTCCTTCGACAAGCCACAACGGCAGCTGACCATGAACCAACTGGCGATCCAAACAGCAACGCGCTGGTATTCTAATTTTTAGTCAATAGCCTAATACCGAAGTTCGTTAATATGCTACGTAGGCGTTCGGTTGCCTAGGGTCAGGACCCATTGATTTCCGTTCTTCGGCATGATTCACCGTTCGAAAACGAGCGGTGACATGTCTGACCTTTTCTGGCTGAGCGATGCGCAGATTACGCGTCTGGAGCCCTATTTCCCCAAGTCCCACGGCAAACCTAGTGTCGATGATCGGCGTGTGTTGAGTGGGATTATCTTCATCAACCGCAATGGTTTACGGTGGCGGGATGCGCCCAAGGAATACGGGCCGCACAAAACCCTGTACAACCGTTGGAAACGATGGAGCGACAAAGGCATCTTTGCCCAGATTATGGTCAGTCTGGCCGCTGAGCATGGCGAAGAGAAGACGATCATGATCGACGCCACCTATCTGAAAGCCCACCGCACAGCGTCCAGTTTGGGCGTTAAAAAGGGGGACGCGGTCGCCTGATTGGCAGAACCAAAGGCGGTATGAATACCAAGTTGCACGCCATCTGTGACAGTAAAGGCCGCCCACTGAACCTGTTTGTAACCGCTGGACAGGTGAGCGATTACATCGGGGCAAAAGCCCTTTTGAGCAGCCTGCCCAATGTCGACTGGCTGCTCGGAGATCGAGGTTACGACGCCGATTGGTTCAGAGAAGCCCTGAAAGACAAAGGGATACGCGCATGTGTCCCTGGCCGGAAGCAACGCAAGGCCACCGTCAAATATGACAAACGCCCCTACAAACGACGCAATCGGATCGAGATTATGTTCGACAGGCTCAAGGATTGGCGGCGTGTGGCAACCCGATATGACAGGTGCCCAAAGGTATTCATCTCCGCCATCGCTCTCGCCGCCACGGTCATCTTCTGGCTATGAAACAAGGACGAGTCCTGACCCTAGTCCGCAGACTATGGTGAGACTAAGGTTGGCCTGTTAGTGGGTCTGGTGGCCACTGCTTTCATCTAACTATTTGATATATATTATGATTTATTAAAATTATGGTGCGGGTGGAGGGACTTGAACCCCCACGCCTTGCGGCGCCAGAACCTAAATCTGGTGCGTCTACCAATTTCGCCACACCCGCATTCCGGCATTTGCGCGCCGGATTGACGGGGTCAATATCAAAGCTTGAAACCAAGTGCGAGAGGGAATTGCAGGCGACGCCAAAGTTTATTCCCGTTCGCAATATTACGCCTGATCAAGGTACTGATCCAAATTCTTTCATGGCAACCGTCAGCTGAACGAAATCCTGTTCAATGTCGTGTAGAAACAATGACATAGCGATACAATTGAACAGGCCCTGCTGAGTTTATTCGTCTCTACTGAGATGATCGGCAATATAGGTGCGCAATCGGATGAGGTGTTCATGAAGTCATCTGCGCGAGCATTTCTGCTTCGCAAATTCCGCTGGGTCCAATCAATCAGAACTCTGCGCACCAAAGCAGAAAAACCAATGCGAGTCCGCCCACTACCGGCAATCCCGATTTCTGCTGACGCGTGGGGTGCTCAAATCTTCAGGCGAATAGGCAGCCGCGCACGCAAAGCCTCCTCGGCCTTAGCGGGCAGATGGTCGGGCGCGGGTTGTGCCTCGATCTGGGCAACGCGGGCGATGGCGCGATCCCATACTGTCTGTGCACCGCTTTCCAGCCAATCATTGACGCTTTGTCGATCACCCAGAGAGGGGTAGACATATTCGCGGGTCATCAGGTTCAGTGTTTGAGCGGTGCCAAGATAGTGCCCGTCGCCTGTGACGACCTCTTCAATCAGGTCAAGATCAATCGAGGTGTCACACATCTCGACCCCGCGAACCGACCGCAGGATCGCACCGCACATGTCGTTGTCGATCACCAGCGCCTCTTTGCTGGCGGCCATGATCGAGCCCAGCATGCCGACCGAAAGGTTGATCATGTCCGCCCCGGACTGCGCGGCCAGGGCGATGGTATAGCCCTTCTCGTATCCTGACTGCGCGTCAGCCGTCTTGGCATCGGTCATCCCCGCGGAAACAGTCGATGGCAAGCCGAGGCTCAGCAACAGCTGCGCGGCGGCGGCATTGGCGATTGCGGCTTCACCCGATCCACCGGTCATGGCCCCGGTGCGCAAATCCGAGATGAATGGTAGAAAGGCAAGGATGCAGGGAAAGCCAGACCTCATCATGTTGACCAGCACCAGACCCGCCAGCGATTCTGCCAGACCTTGCGCCAGCGCTCCGGCCAGAGAGGCGGGGCTGGTTGCCCCCGCCTGAGCCGCCGAACAGATCTGGAGCGGCATCCCAAGACGCACGCATTCGCGCATGACACCACATGCTTCTTCTGCCAGCGTCAACGGCGGCACCACATGACATACCGAGGCAAAACAAAACGGTTGGCTCCCGAAACCCCCTTCTGCCCCCAACGCTTGATCAAACATCTCGATCACTGGGGCGACGTGCGCCGGGTCAAAAAAGCTGGTGCCGATGGGCTTTGATGTCGCCTTCATTGCCGCAAAGGCGGTGTTGATATCCAACGTCAACGGGTCTTCCAGATCCCGCGCGACCACCGGGCGCAAAGAATAGTGAATCGCATCACAGGAATCGACGATCCGCATCAGACCATAAAGGTCCTTCAGCGTGCTGTCGCGATATGTATTGGCTTCGGAATCAAGGATGTGTACGGCCGCGCCGCCGGTACCTATATGAACCTTTCCACCGCCTATCTCGATCCCGCGATCCTTGATGAACCCGGGCAGTTCGACCCGCTTGCAGGCCTTAGAAATCACCTCTTCAACCAAAGCGTGGGGAAAGGTGATACGCCCGTCCGCCCGCTGCAACGCGCCGTTGTCCAGTGCAAGTTCACGAATATCACGGGACGCACCCGACACTCCTGTCCGTTCCAAAATATCAAATGCGGCGTTTGTAATTTGGGCAAGTTTGCCCTCGTCCAGCGGTCTGAACCGCCCACCGAAAGGAGGCGGCGTCATTTGGTGCGCAGAAAGTGCCAAGCCCCGACCGGATCGTGATCGCCGCATGTCTACATCCTATGTGGATCCCAGTGCGGAGGCATCTTAGGAAGCGCCACTTTCAAGCTCAATTCTATTAGTTGCATAATTTCGTGAAATTATTTCGCTCAAGGCAGGCCGGGCCCACCACCCGCCCTGAACGACGGGACGTCCTTTTTCTTGTTGCCGGGAAGGAAATCAAGCGAACTCTCCCATGGGTTGAGGCATTCTTATGCGCGCCTCACCACATTCGCGCCACAATTCAAACGTTAAAATATCTTATTCGCGTCAAAATAACACCGCCTTGAGGGTTCTTCTTGGGCACAGGAGTTAATGAGTCTTTTTGCGCATCTGCTGCGCTGTACCAGTGTTTCACTCAACTCCAGCACAAGGGTCTTTACCGTGACCGACATGATGAACTCCGCCGCTGCCGAGCAAGACGCTGTCGTTTTTGCACGTCAAAGCTTTCTTGGTGAACTCAAAACACTGAACCGCGATTACCCTGACACGGGATTTGGCATTGCGTTGCGAACCCATTCCGGCGACCACTATCTGCTTGCCAATGCACGGATGCCTTTGCCTTCCGTCAAATCTGAAGGGTTTCCCACCGGACGCCAGGTTGCACGCCTGGAAAATGGTGATCATTTCAGTCTGATCGAAGTTCTGGCCGATGCCGGAGCATATGAAAACATTTCTCCGCGCGCCGAAGCCGAAATTCTGGGCAACGCTCTGGATTTGATTGCCCGGATCGACACCCTGACCCGCGCGCCTTCTGGCCGTATGCCGGAAACCCTGCAAATCGCCGCAACTGGAACCGGAGGCTGATCCATGGCGCGCAACGAACATCTTCTGTCCGTAGGTAATGAGGCCCTGTCACCTATGACGTCGGCCATGACGTCCCTGACGGCTCAGATCGACCAATTGACGGAAGTGGCCGATGCGCGCTCTTCGGCGCGGCTGGCGACACTCAAAACGCGGATGGAGAACTTTACCGCGTCAGTGACGCTGGTCGGGCAGGTGAAGGCCGGTAAATCCTCGATCGTGAACATCCTTGCGGGCCGTCCAGCCCTGCTGCCGTCGGATGTGAACCCATGGACCTCGGTTGTCACCACCCTGAACATAAACACCCGTACGCAGGGCGGCACCAAGTCCAGGTTTACCTTCTTCGAGCAGGAGGAGTGGGACAATCTGATGGTTGGCGGCGGCCGGCTAGGCGAACTGGCCAACCGGGCTGGTGCGGACGACGAAATGGACGATATCCGGCGTCAGATCAATAAGATGAAGTCCAAGTCCGAAGCGCGGTTGGGAAAGCACTTCGACCTGATTCTCGGCCAGAGCCACCAGTACGACTATTTCGATGAGGAACTGATCCAGCGCTATGTGTGTCTGGGGGACGAAGACGACCCGGATATTAACCCAAAAACGGGGCGGTTCGCCGATGTCACCAAATCAGCGGAACTGTTCATGGATATTCCTCAATACCCGATCTCGCTGAAGCTCTGCGACACGCCCGGTGTGAACGATACTTTCATGGTGCGCGAACAGATCACCTTGCGCAGCTTGCGCGGATCCGAGGTCTGTATTGTGGTTCTCGCGGCCAGTCAGGCGCTGACCACCATGGATATGGCGCTGATGCGGATCATCGCCCAGTTCGAACACCGTCAGATCATCCTGTTCGTGAACCGGATCGACGAGCTGGCCGATCCCGTCAATCAGGTTCCGGAAATCCGCGACCGGATTCAAGACACGCTGAAACAGAACAACATCGACATAAACACCAGCGTTGTATTTGGAAGCGCTTTGTGGGCCGAGGCCGCACTGACTGGCAACCCCGACATCCTGACAGAAGAATCTCGACAGGCGTTGAACACGTTCTATCTGGCGGCCGGATTTGGCGATCAGGCACCTTCGCTTGACAAAATCTGGGCGTTGTCCGGTCTGCCTGACCTTCTGCTGGCCATGAATGAACGCATTGCCGAAGGCGCGGGCACCCGTCTGCTGGATCGTGTGCGCCACCGGGCCCGAAACATTGCCAGCCAGATTCGGGCCACGGCCGTCGCCAAGACACTGTCTGGTGACGAAGGAGTGGTTCGGGATCTGGACGGAGTATCGCCAGAAGACGCCATTTCCACCGTAGCCGCCGAATACGAAAAGAAGGTCGCTGACCTGACCACGTCGCTGCGCGACAAGGTGCTTGAACGGTTGGCCTCGGCTGAGGCAAATTTTGTCAAACGGGCGACGGATTCCCTGATTTCCCATCTGGAACAGAACGGCGAACAAGGCACCTGGCAGTATGATCCGGCCGGGCTGCGCACCCTGCAGAAGGCCGCCTATTTCAGCTTCGCCCGAACCATGCGCAAGGAAGCCGGAGCGCTTTACGCAACCGCCGCAACGGACGTGGAGGCGCTGTATCACAGTTTGCTGGGCAACCATTTGGGTGAATTCAAGATCGAAGCCCCGATTGTACCGCGCGTCCCGCCGCCATTGGGCATCGGGCGAACCATTGCGCTTGATTTGCAAAGCACCTGGTGGCGCCGCTGGTGGAAACGCCGCAAAGGATTCGAGGCTTATGCGGCGGATTACACCCGCCTGATCGCCTCCGAAGCGAACTCGATCACCAAGGATATCGAAGAAAACCAGATCGCAGCCGTTCTGGAAAACGTCAGGGCTACTCTGTCCGATTTCATGCGTGAACAGAATGAGACCCTGCTGAACATCTCGGCTACGGCGGAGCAGGATCCCGGACGCAACACCGCATTGATGGCAGGCATCCAACTGCAGAAATCGCGGGACGAAATCCTGGGTAGCATCCTTAAAGATCTAAGTAACGAGGCAGCATAAGTAGAGATATGACAAAAGACTCACAAAACCGCTTCGTGTCACCTAAGGCCTGGGAACGCATCGAGCAGTGGTCCCGCCGCAAGCCGGTCTTTGCGCTAATGGGGGAATTCAGCGCCGGGAAATCGACGCTGATGAATTTTCTCCTGCGCACGCAGGCACTGCCGACACAGGTCACGGCGACGCAATTGCCGCCCATCTGGTTCAGTTGGGGCAACAAACCTGCCTTCGTAAAACGGCATGATGGCAGCACGGAAAGTATCACGCTGGATCAGCTTGAAAGTGTTGGCGTGAATGATGCGCAGTTCATTCGCATCTATCTCGAGGCCGACATTCTGGAAGCTGTCGACCTGATCGATACCCCGGGCATTTCGGATCCCAAGATTTCGACCGATGTGTGGCGGCGCGCAATCGGTCAGGCCAATGGCGTTCTGTGGTGTACCCATGCAACGCAGGCCTGGCGCGAGACTGAACGCGCAACCTGGGTATCCCTGCCCGAGCGTTTGCAGAACAACTCCCTGTTGCTGGTCACCCGCGTCGATGCACTTGATGTCAAAGACCGCCAGAAAGTGCTGCGACGGGTCAATCGGGAAGCCGGACATCTGTTCAACAGGTCGATCCTGTTTTCTGCGCGCGATGCCATTACGGCACGGGACAAAACCGGTGATGCCGAGCTTTGGTCGCGCAGTGGTGGCGGCAAGATGGTCGACAGCTTTCTGGAGATCACTGAGCACATTATGGACAACCGGGCAGAACAGCTGTCCCGTTATCAGATCGACAAGACGCTTTCCAACGAACCCAGGGTTCAGCCGCTGCGTCCGTCGCGTAAGGCTGATGGCGAGGGGGACAAACGGCCCGAAAGTGAAGCGGTGCCCCTCCAGCTGATAAACCCCCTTGCCGACGAAAGCGACGAACCCAAGGTCGTCACCAGCTTTCCAGTGCGTCCTGCACGTGTGGAGCGGCAAGGCGAGGATTCGGAACGACCGAGAATTGACGCGGCTGAGGCCGAGCGACTGCGGGCTGAGATGGTGCCCGATACCGTAGACTCGAGCAAAGACGGCGTAGACGACGACGATTTACGGACCTTTTTCCGCAAAACGTCGGAGGGCCCGCTGGACCTGACGGCACTGGCCAGATCCACTTCGGATGAAGACGAGTTCGATCTGCTGGACGAAGACGAACTGGATGAAGAGGCTCGCGATCCCGCGATTGCAACCAGTGAACCCGAAGATTGGGACGAGTCTGAAACCCTGATCTCGGCGACTGAAGACAATCCAGCGGATGCGCCTGAAGTCTCGGTCGAGGACGAGGCTGAAAAAGAAGAGGGAATTGAGGTTTCGGTCTGGTCGATCACCGCTTTGCTGGCCCAGCAATCGGACAAGTCAGACCAGGAATACGAACCCGAGCCTGAAGACCTTAGCCCGGCCGAAGCCGAGATTCTGTCCATGCCGGGCGGAAATGCCGAAGCGCAAAGCCGCGATTCCGAGAACATAGATGCGATAGCTGGTCAGATGTCGGCGCCTAAGGAAAGCTCGCTCAGCGCATCCGCCATGTGGCGCGAGGTTGCGAAGGACGAAGACCTGCCGGAAGATGTCGAAGGCTTAAAGAACGTATTTACGGCGTTTCTGGCTGAGTTTGACAAGATCGCCATTGAGCACAACGAGCAGCAGACCAAAGAGGCGTTGCGCCCAATGGCAAAAACCAGTGAAAACAGCAGGGCGGAATGGCATGTGCTTTAGCCCCGGAAACATTGTCCTGACGGACAGTTTCGACAGAATTGCCAGGTGTTAGATGTCGATCGAAGCTGCGTTGACCACTGCAATGGAATCAATACCCGACTGCATCGCAGCCGGGTATATCGATATGGAAACCGGGATGTTGCTGGGGACAAAAGTCGCTGACCCGGAAGGTGGCGACGCATTGGACACACTTGCAGTTGCTGTCGCCAACCTGTTTCAGGGCCGGGGAGTACGGGCCTTTGAGCAGCTTCTGCGGCAGGCAGAACCAGTAACCCCAAACGGTTCCGGCTTTGGCGAGATTGCAGTGTTTTCCAATGATCGGCTCAATATTTTTCTGCGGACCCGGGAATATCCCGATCATGTTGTCTGCTACGTCTGTCACAACAGCGCGAATGTCGGGTTGGCGCTGGCGAAATCACATCTCAGTCTGGGCTCGGTGGCGGCTGCAGTCTAGTTGGACCTGAGGGGGTCAAGGCATGATGGATACTGACATACTTGACATGCTCGAAGACATCGGGCGGTCATCAGTTGCTCGGCTTTCTCCGGCTGTGACGCTGGCGGGTGACACGCCCGTAACACGTCGCGCTGAAGTATTGCGCGCCATTCGCCGCACCGTGTTGCCGCGCCGCCTGGAATTTACGGCCGCCAATGGGGATTGCCTTGCAATTGAGGTCAACAGTTCAAGGGTCACGGATGTCTTTCGCGTCCGGTCCGGTTTGGTGCCGGATTTTGAAACCGAACCGCGGGATGCGTTGACTGACAGGCTGGCCCATCTGGTGTCGGACATTGCCGCTGCCCCTGCCCCGCTGGAACTGACGTCATTGCAGCCGGATACCGCGCTGGAAGCAGATGATGTCGGGATAACCCTCAGCGAAATCCAGGTTGCCTGCCAGAGTATAGAGTTTCCAACCGAACCAATTGTTTCGATTGTGCCCAATGTCGAACCGGACCTGCAACCGCCCGTACCCCAATCGGATACGCTGGCGGCAAGATACTTTGACGCGGCCGACAAATTTGCGCTGGGACGCATTCTGGCGGAAAGCTCAGATGGGCGCGAATTGCAATCCGATGGTATTTGCGCACCCGGCCAAAGCGCTGGGCCAGATCAGGAACTTCTTGCACAATTTGCGAAGGATTTGAGCGGTTGGAACGCCGATCTGGCTATCGATTCCGAAAAGCCGCAACTAATTGTCATGCGTCCGTCCGGCGGTAAAGGAGCCGGCCTGGCGGTACTGCAGCATGGTGATCAATTCGCGGTCGCCTTGCATGAGGCGCGCAAGCTGGGTTCAGCGGTCAATCTGTGGACCACTCTGAAGGGAACAGAGGAATGACCGCGCCCAAAACAATCAAATTTTCGAATAATTCAATCCGTGAGTACGAGTAAACAGGTAAAATGTTATGAGTGAAAATAATCGTCGCGAGTTAATTCGCATCGCAGAAGACATGAATGAAGTGAGCAATGACGAAACCCGTCAGTTCATTTCGCGCATTGTCAGAGACCTTACAAATCTGAGGCCCTCCATCGCTTTTGTCGGTCAGATCAAGGCCGGTAAGTCTCGTCTGATCAATGGCTTCACCGGGCAGGCCGAGTTCCTTCCGTCGGATGTAAACCCGTGGACCACCGTAATCACCGATATGCATTTCGGGCATCCTTCGGGCCGGACGGACGGGGCCGAGTTTCATTTCTTCGACAATCGCCAATGGCAGGCGCTGATCGCCGAAGGTGAAGAATTGCGCAACATGTTCCCCGACGACGAGGACAGCTATAAGCGCGAGATGATCGAGGAACAGGTCGAGGCGATGAAAACCCGCGCCCGGCTGCGTCTGGGCGAAAGCTATGAACAACTGCTGGGTCAGCACCACGATCTGGAGCATCTCAATACGGACGATCTGGCGCGCTATGTCTGCGCCGGGGATGATCCAACCGATACTGAAACGCACGACCCCGGTTCTGACCGGGGCCTCTACAGTGACATTACCCGCAAGGCCGAAGTCTATTTTGACATCGGCCACTTTCCGTTCCCGCTGACCGTCACGGACACACCCGGTGTCAACGACCCGCTGCTGATCCGCGAGGAAATCTCGCGCCAGTATCTGAAGGAATCCGACTTTTTTGTTGTGGTTCTTTCGGCGCATCAGGCCCTGTCCCGGGCTGACCTGAAACTCTTCCGTTTGATGCAGGCGTTGGAGTTGGGCCAGATCGTCGTGTTTATCAACCGCGTGGACGAACTGGGCGGTGGTGCCGAAGATGCCACGAAAGTGCGTGCGGATGTTCGCGACGGACTTGAGAAAGCCCTTGGAAACTCGGATATCGACGTTTTGATGGGCAGTGCCCAATGGGCACATTATGCCCTCACCGGAGATGACACCGGGATCAATCACGATCACGTTCTTGCCTGGTTGCGAGCCCATCCCGAACAGATGAAGCAATATCTGAAAGGTGTTGAGGAGATCAAACAGGGGCCCGGTCCCATCAGTCGCGAAGGTGTCCTGCGCTTTGCGGCCATGATCGCCTCGGGCCTTCCGGATCTGCGCCGGCATGTGACCCGCGCCCTCACCGAGGGCCCCCGGAACGAACAGATGCGCATGGCGTGGCAGCACCTGAACAGTTTCGCCAAGGGCGAGGTTGAACGCTCTGGCGCGCATCTTCGCGCTTTGGAAGTCGATTCCGGCAAAGACACTTCAAGTGCGGATGAAAACGACAAGACGCTGGGCGATCTTCGCGCCTTGGTGGTCGAAAAAACCAGCGAAATCACAAATAATATGGACGACGTTCTGGCCAATCTGCGAGGTGTCATGGATGACACGGTGGCTGAATCCGTATCGGGCGTGGTGCGCGGACCGAACGGGCAATCGCCGCTGCTGATCAGGGGCGGCGATACCGAATTGAACTTTACCCCGCTGCGCGACCGGATGCGGGAACTGGTTCAGGGGGCGACGCAGGTCGTCCGTCAACGGATGCTGAGCGAACTTTACGCCATCGACATGCAATGCAACGCGGCACTGCGGACACTGGCAGGCTGGCATGATCCGGCTGACAACCGCATGAACACCAGTGCCGTGCGGTGGTACCGGCCGGACACAACCGCCCTGACACGCGGAATCACGGTAGAGTTGCGTGTGAACTGGCTCTCTCGCCTGATATCGCGTAATAGTGTGGTATCCAGGGCCGAACGAATGATCGTTCAGGAATTCGAGATGATCGGTGATGATCTGGTCGACACCGCGCGCGGGGATTTACTGGAACGTCTGAATACCGTTCTGGATCACTACATGGCTCTGTTGGCCGGACATCTTGAACATCGCGCCGGTAGCGGAGAGGCAAATGCGAGAACACAGGCGCAGACCGCATATGATCGCGCCCGGCGGATTGCCGATGAACTGGGTTCCGTATTCGGGCCGAATTTGGCGGAAAACACACAAGCAGAGGCTGCTGAATGATTGAATTTCCCGGAACCGAAAAGGAGGTGCGTCAGCTTGAGCTCTTTCTGACCGCGACGGAGGCATTGCCTTCCGATACGGCGCTGGACAAAATGCGCGAGCGTGCGCTGGCCCACGCCGAACGGTTGTCCAATGCTGTCAATATCGGTTTCGCGGGCGAGTTCGGGGCTGGCAAATCCAGTCTGGCCAACATGCTGGCCGGGGCCGACATACTGCCGACCGGGCCGCAACATCTGAAACTGCCCTTGGTGATTGTTGCCTATGCCGATACACCGGAAACCACCGTCGGGTGGTGGGATAAAGAGCCAAGGGTGTACTCTGGCATAGCGCTTGAGAAGGCGGCTGCGGACAATCCCGATTTCATCTCAGTCGGGCTGAATACACCTGCACTCAAGGAAATCTCACTGTTCGATCTGCCGGGGTCTGGTGCGCTTGACGATACGTACAAGCAAACGCTGGACCTTCTGAAGTTTGTCGACTGCGCGATCTGGTGCACAATCGGAACCAATGCCTGGCGCGAAACCGAACGTCATCTGTGGGCCCGGGTTCCGGAAGAACTGCGGGCAAACAGCCTGCTGGCCGTCACTCATACCGATCTGCCGCCGGTCCGCGATGCGCTGGATCGTGTTCTGGCTCGGTTGAACAAGGAAAAAGGTGACCTGTTCCGTACGGTTGTCCCAATCGGCACACCGATAGCGGTCAAGGCAATGGCGCAAGAGCCCGAGCCCGATTTCGACCTATGGGAAACATGCGGCGGGCGAAATTTAGCGGAACAGGTATTGCAAGTCGCATCCGACCGACGCCTGAAGGATCTGGAGGCCGCTCGCACCGACCTGCGGCAACAATTTCTGCCCTATCTGGAAAGCCTGCCCGGTGAGGAACCGGCGCCGGAGTCAGAAAGCGCCGATGCGTCGGCCATGCACACGGCGCTCGGGACCGCCCTGCCCCCATTGGACAACCCGATCCTGGAAGACTGGCTGGCCGCAATCACCAGCATCTACGAGGACCTGCGGGAATCGTCCAGTATCGAACCCGCAGCCTTCCTTCAAAGCTGCCAGGATATCGTCGAAGACTTCGCCGAACGTCTGGAACAGGGGGACGAAATCGACCCCGAGGCAGACTGGATACCGGGTGAGTTCGAAAAGGCCACTGACCTGCTGCTGTTGCTTCAGTTCGAAAGTGGCGATGCGCCGCTCAAGGACGCGATCAGCATCTTGGCGCAGCTGGGCGACAACCTGGCCTGGGCCGGAAGCAAGGTTTCCTCACCACAACCGAAAACCGGCACCTGACAATTTTCTCTTTAAAATTGATCTTGGATATCGCGAATCGAGCCCGGCAGAATCGGCCTTTTATTGTTTCTATTTCGTGGACCAAGAGCGTTTAGCGGACGATCAGTTCACACGCTTGACGAGCTGGAACACAACATATAGCTACAACACCCGCCTCTGTTACTGTATGTAGTTTTTGATCAAAAACGATCCTTAGTGAAGCCATCAGGTGGCCCCAATAAAGTCAAATTTGAAACGTCTAACCGTTCTCAAGTGTTCTGCGGTTGTTTCTGGTTGTGAGTTCGAGGGCCATTTGCCCGGTTGTCATTACGCCGCAAAGTTTAGAACGGGTGGAAAGAATGAGCCGCAACCAGGCAGTCGGTGCATCGCACGACGAACCGAAAATTGAAGGATTAGAACCGGGCGCAAAGCTGTTGCGCGGTCAGTATGAAATCCTTCGCTATCTCAGCAACGGCGGATTTGGGATCACCTATCTGGCGCGCGACAGCCTGGAGCGCGATGTGGTGATCAAGGAATGCTATCCCGGTGCCCTTTGCCGCCGGAATGGCGATCTGGTGGAACCCAACGACCCTTCATATCAGGAAGATCTGCGCGCGATCATCGACCTGTTCATTCAGGAAGCCCGCAACCACGCTCGGCTTGTCCACCCCAATATCGTCGATGTGCATCAGGTGTTCGAAGACAATGACACCGCGTATATCGCCATGGACCTGATCCGGGGTTGCGACCTGCTGGACTACGTCGAGAACCCGGAAAACGATGGCGGGCCCGACTTTATCGTTCAGGTCACCGAAAAAATGCTGTCGGCCGTGTCCTTCATTCACCAAAGCGGCATGTTGCATCGTGACATCTCGCCCGACAACATTCTTATCGACGAAAACGGCGATCCTGTTCTGATCGATTTTGGTGCGGCCCGGGAACAGGCAGCACATCAGAGCGCGGCTCTTCTGACGCTTCGCGTGATCAAGGACGGCTATTCCCCCCACGAATTCTATGTGCGCGGGGCCGAGCAAGGCCCAAGCAGCGACCTGTATGTTCTTGCGGCGACCCTGTACCACGCGATCAGCGGCGAACGCCCCATAGATGGCCAGACCCGCCTGAACGCCTTCAACAGCAGCCAGGATGACCCCTACACTCCGTTGGCCGGTCAATTTGAAGGTTATCCCGAGGGATTTCTGGAAGCGATTGACAAGGCGATGGAAGTTCACGCCACGGACCGGTTGCAAAACGCGCTGGAGTGGTTGCGGATGTTCCGTGGTCCGAGCGTGATGTTCGACAGCTTTGCCTATCGCCCTGTGTCGGTCATCGTCGGCATGGACCGCAAAGATGACGAGGAAGAAAAAGCCCGCATCAAGGCCGAAAGCGAAAATGCTGAGGCGGTGGTTACCGCCCTGCTCGCGGGCAACCAGGACATCGTCATCGGCAATGACGATGACAAAGATCTGGCCAAATTCGCGCCCAAGGCCGACGAGCCGGTTGCGGTAGACACCGTTGTACAAAACCGGTCAGGCGGCAGCGGCAAAATGATTGCCGGCCTTGCCGTAGTCGCAGCACTTGCGGCAGGTGGTTACATCTTTATGGAGAGCAACAAAGGCACCGATATCTCCAGCACCACGGAAATAGCCACACCTGCGGCCGAAACGGCGGAACCTGCGGTAATTGCCGCGGAACCCGCCGAAGAAAAGACCGAAGTTGCAGCCGCCCCAGTCGAAGAACCCCCAGAGGTTGCGGCGCCGGTCAGTGCAGACACCACCGCAGTCGAGACCCTTCAGACCGAAACGGAAACAGCAGTTGTCACACCTGCCGAACCCGTCACCATACAGGAAGAAGACCCCCAGGAGCAGCCTGTCGAGCAGACACAGGCCAAACCGGCGGCCCTGAACGAGGCCGAAGCAAAGACCGCCGAGGGAACAGCGGAAACAGAAACACCCGCGGCCCCGGCGGCACCGGTTAACCTCGCTGAAACGCAAGTTGCATTCGCTCATTGGGACGTAGAAATTCCTTTTGCGACCGCCAAACGCCGCGCCTCAACCGGTAACGTGATCGCCGTTACCGAGGTTGATCCGTCGCTTGACATGGGCGTCATCGGTGAATGGGTCCAACGCGGTGCCGCGATTTTCACACTGAATGGCAATCCAGTGCGCTCGGATGTGACGTTTGCCGCCCAAGTTCTGGATGACCTAAAGGTCGATCCGGACGGCTATATCCGGGTATCTGCACGCTATCGCCCATTGGGCAAGACCCGCGCTCAGAACGGATTGCTGGCGTTGCCTGCTCATCGCAAGCTCGGGCTGGAGAATGGGTTTGCCTTTGATATCCGTCACAACGGTGACGGCTGGCAGACGGTTGTCACCAGTGCCCCTGCAGGTAAAGCAGGCGGCCTTCGGCAAGGGGATGTTCTGCGGAATGAAACGCATACCGGTCTGGCCATTGACGGCCCGGAAAGCCTGGATGCTGTACTGGCCGATCTGGTCTCGGAAAATCAGCCCCAGGCACGGCTGACTGTGTTGCGCAACGGTGCGGACACGTCTGCCACCATGCCTTTGGCGAGGGAGTGATCGGACAGTTTGAAATGTGATCTGCCAGTGTGTGTTTGCTGAGGGTCGCGGGTCAAACCCGCAACCCTGACGGGAACCGGCCCGTCGCGGAAAGTTAAGTTAGTTCTCTGGTTTCTCAAATCGTAGGTGCCGCTGCGCATGTTGCGCGGAGGTGAGTAGCAGCCGCGCGGGACAGTCGTCCTGTGCCCAAAGTCAAAGGTGTCGACACCATGTTCAAATATAAAAGCCCTCTCAGCCGGCTTCTCGAAGGTGCCGGCAAAGCAAGAGAAACCGAAACCGAAGACGTTGCCGCCCCGGCGGAAGAAAGCCCGGAAAACAAGCAGCCGATCGCGGACTTCAACGCACTGCGCGCAGCGTTGGGCGGTGGAAACCTCTCGGCCGAAAGCTACGAAGAAGCCGACGAACTGATCCCTGAAGAAAAAATGCCAGACTTCGCTGAAGGCGAAACTGAAGTGGACTCCTCGGATGACGAAGCGCAGGTCGAAGTAGAAGACGCGGTAGCAGAACCGGAAGCCCCACAGCCCGAAGAGACACAGGATGATCAAGTTGTAACTCTGCACTTGACGACTGAAGTTACCAAAGTTGAGGCGGTTGAAGAAACCCCTGAGGCCGACGAAGCCGCAGTTGAAGTAATCGAAGACCCTGAAGAGCCGGAAACTCAGCCGGAACCGGAAGCCGTGCAGTCACACGAACCTCAAGTGATGCAGGTCGCCGAACCGGAAATCGTCCAGGTGCCTGAAACGGAAGTTGCACAGGCCCCGGAGGTCGAGGAAACCCCGGCAGCGCCCGTTGCCGCCGATGATCGCCGCAGCCGCGTGAAGACAACCTTCCTGGGGTTTGAGCGTGCCGACACACATGTGCAGGATCTGATGGAAACGGCCGAACCGGTCGCCAAATCCGAAGCTGCACAGGAGACCTTTCCTGTTGGCTGGCTGGTTGTCACATCCGGCCCAGGTCGTGGTGCGTGCATCACGCTGACTGAAGGCCTGATGCAGATCGGCCGCAATGACGATCAGGCCATTCAGCTGGACTTCGGCGACACAGGTATTTCGCGCAGCAACCACGCCGTGATCGCCTATGACCCCGAAGATCGCAAATGCTACCTGGGGCACGGCGGCAAGGCCAATCTTGTGCGCCTGAACGGCAAGCCGGTGCTCAGCACTGTGGCTCTGTCCAGCGGCGACCTGATCCGGATCAGCGAAACTTCGATCCGTTTCGCTGCTTTCTGTGATGACGGCTTTGACTGGCGGGATTCCTGATAGATGCTGGCGACCCCGGCATATGATATTGCACTGATCCTGGATCAGGGTCAGCGCGACACGCAGGAAGATGCGATTGCATCGCGCATGTTTGACGCGTGCAACGCAGGTTACGTGATCGTGGCCGACGGAATGGGCGGTCACGCTGCAGGTGAAATAGCTTCGGAGTTGGTGATCGCCGCCTGGCGCGGGGCACTGGACGCCGAGCTTGAGGCGGACACTCCAAGCGAAGCTGACCTGATCGACGCCCTGCCTCTGGCCGCCATGCAGGCCAATGCCGCTATCGCCAACCACAGCGAAGAACAGGGCGACGGATTCAACATGGGCTCGACCCTGCTTGGTCTTCTGCTGCTGGGCCAACGCGCGTTCTGGATTTCGATCGGTGACAGTCCGCTTTATTTGTTCCGGAATGGCCAGCTGACCCAGATAAATGAAGATCACTCGATGGCGCCCGTGATTGACGCACAAGCTGCCGAAGGTGCTCTGACCCTGGCCGAAGCGCAGGCTCACCCTGACCGCAATCAACTGACTTCGGTGGTCATGGGCGCCGCTATTCCCAAAGTCGATTGCCCTGAACAGCCTTTGAAGCTGGAAGCCGCTGATATCCTGATATTGGGCAGCGATGGGCTGCAATACCTCAACGACGCGGAAATTCGGTCCATCGTGACCGACAATGCGCAGGCCTTGGCACAGGATCTGGCGGATGCGTTGCTTCGCGCCCTGCAAGCCAAAAACGACCCCGATCAGGACAACGTATCAATCGCCGTGGTGAAACCGGCAATACCCTAACACAGGCAAAGCAACAGGACCCATGAGAAACCATCTGATCATATCAAGCCTGGCTCTCGCAGCCGCGACGGGCGCGGCCTCGGCGCAAGAGGCGTGCAGTACCTACGAGATTCAGCGAGGCGACAGCCTGCGGGAACTAGCGATACAGGTCTATTCGACTGAAGACTATCGGTTTATCTACGACGCGAACCGGGATGTCATCGGCTCGAACCCGAACATCATTCGGGTCGGCGATATTCTGACTTTCCCCTGCCTTGAAGAGGTCGGACGCGAGGCAGCAGTGCCGGATACCGAAGCCGGACGCATCGCCGCGGAAATGGCTGCCGAGTTGGTGAAAGCCGCAGAAGAGCGGGCCGAAAAAGCCATTGCCGACGCCGAAGCCCGCGTTGCAGCAGCCGAAGCCGAGGCCAAGAAGGCCAGCGAAGACGCTGTGATCGAGGCCAAAGCGGCGGCCAAAGAAGAAATTGAAGCCGCACGCGCCGAAGCTGCAGCGCTGATCCGCAACGCAGGCGACAATGAGCGGCCCGAGGTTCGGGATCGCCAGATTTTGCTGATCACCGGCGGAAATTATGCACCCTTCACGGATGAGGCACTGCCGAACCGAGGGTTATATACCTATCTGGTCGAAACCGCGATGCTGCGGGCCGCGCCCGAGCAATCCTACAAGATCCAGTTCGTCAACGACTGGTCGTCGCATCTGGATCTGCTGATGCCGACGCTGGCGTTCGACGCGACATTCCCCTGGTCGCGCCCCAATTGCGAAGAGGCCGAAGCCCTTTCGGACAAGGACCGTTCGCGGTGTGAGACCTACAATTTTTCCAACCCATTCTACGAGGTTGTTGACACCTTCTTTGCCCGCG
The DNA here is from genome assembly GCF_056534475.1 of Ruegeria sp. D4. NCBI lineage: Bacteria > Pseudomonadati > Pseudomonadota > Alphaproteobacteria > Rhodobacterales > Roseobacteraceae > Ruegeria > Ruegeria sp. D4. The sequence continues at coordinate 54,960 of NZ_JBQFPJ010000014.1, read as the reverse complement.
AAGGTTCGGGCTATGAACAGACACTGACCTACGCGGATTTCGCGGGCACCACGATCTGCCGCCCCGAAGGCTGGTCTCTGTCGCACATGGATACGGTCGGCCTTTACGAGCCGGCGATCAAGTTGATGCGTCCGGTTTCGCCGGATGACTGCTTTCACGCCGTCATGGAAGGCACCGCCGACATCGTCGCCATCGAGGCACACCTGGCGGTCGAGGCAATCGGTCGGCTGGGTTACGAACACCGCATCATCGAAAACCCCAATCTGGCGGCGATCAAGTCGCTTAACATCATGACCCACAAGGACAATCCTGACGGGGAGGCAATCCTTGAGACGCTGAACCAGGGTCTGGCAATCATGCAGCAATCGGGCGAATGGCGCGACATCGTGTCGACCGCCCTGCGTCACCAAATGGAAAATGGCTAAGGCCGCAATCGGCCTGACACACAAGAAAGTCTGGAGGAAGTGGACATGTTTAATATTGATCTGAAGAAAGTGGTAATGTCGGCCACCGCCGTCACAGCACTGAGCGCAACCGCGGCGGCGGCACAGGAAGCCTGTACCAACTACACCGTCGAGGATGGCGATACGATGGCAACCATCGCCATCGCGGCTTATGGAACGTCGAACTATCAGCCGATCTTCAACGCGAACCGCAACGTCATTACGAACCCGAACGCACTGGAACCGGGCCTGGTTCTGGCCCTGCCCTGTGAGGACGGCAGCCTGCCCAACGGTCAGACCGCACAGGAAATCATCGCGGCGGAAGAACAGCGCGCGGCCAGCGTCAAGCGGTCGAGCGTCTACCAACCGCCGATCAAACTGGTCACCGGCAATGGCTGGGCACCGTTTGCCGATGAATCGCTGAACGGCGGCGGTGCAATCACCCGCCTGGGCACCACTGCCCTGCAGCGTGGCGGCAACGCCCGCGACTATTCGGTCAGCTTCGTGGACGACTGGAACTCGCACCTGGAAACGCTGCTGCCTTTGGGGGCATTTGACGTATCCATGGCGTGGAACATGCCCGACTGCACCAACCGCACCTACGAATGGTCGTGGGAAACTGAAGTGCGCTGCACCCAGTTCGACTCGTCCGTTCCGGTTTATGACATCGTGGTCGGGTTCTACACCCTGCCGGAAAGCAGCTATGCAAGCGCGACAACTTTCGAAGAGCTGAAAGGGTCCACCATCTGCCGCATGGACGGCTGGTTCATCCACGATCTGGAACAGGAAGGCCTGCACAACGGCGAATCCATGACCCTGATGCAACCCATCACCGCGCGCGAATGCCTCGACGCTGTTCTGACAGGTACCGCCGACGTCGCGACGTTCGAAGTTCAGTTGTTCTCGGACACCATGGTCGAAATGGGCCTGAACCAGAACGACATGGTGGAAAACCCCTTCGTGACCTCGCTGTCTTCGCTGCGCTTCATCAGCCACCGGAGCAACCCGTTCGGCAAGCAGTATCTGGCGATGCTGAACAAGGGCCTGAACGAAATGCGTGAATCCGGCGAATGGTACGCCATCGTTTCTGACACGCTGCGCGAGCACAACGAGAAACTTATGGCAGCTTCGAACTGATCCCTCGGTTCAGCTGATACACTGGGGCCGGTTCCGCAACCGGCCCCTTTTTTGTTCGTGATAACCCAGTGCCCTGGCCTGGACATGGTGGTTGGGCGCCGCATCACGGAACTGAAAGAAGCCTAAGCTGATCGCCTTTTTGTCCTTTGTATCCGGGATTATTCTGGACACGGTGACCGTCGGACGGCGGGAAATGAAGCGGCTGCATTATCTCAGCCTGCCAGCGCCAATATCCAAATAACGGCACTCGGTCTGCTTTCGGACGGGCAAAAAACACCCCAACTACGGGAAACCCCCAATATCGGAAGCTGCCGGGTTTGATATTCTGACCCCAACAGCACCGGTGAGGCCTGAGCCTCTCCACTCACTTGAAAAGGGACTGACTTTGGGGGTCAGTCCCTTTTTACTTGGCTCATTGGATATTTACTATCCGTAAAGGGCCGCACAGGTACGCGCGGCCCTGGATAGTTTTACCCGATAATGGCGTTCAACGTCGCGCTGGGGCGCATGACCGCGGCTGCCTTCGTCGGATCTGCGTGATAGTATCCACCCAGATCGGCGGGCGCGCCTTGCGCCGCAGCCAGTTCGGACAGGATTTGCTCTTCCTTGTCGGCAAGTTCTTTGGCAACCGGGGCAAATTCGGCGGCCAGATCGGCGTCATCGGATTGCGCAGCCAGCGCCTCGGCCCAATATCGTGCAAACCAGTAGTGGCTGTCGCGGTTGTCGGGCTGGCCAACCTTGCGGCTGGGCGATTTGTTGTTGTCCAGAATGCCTTGCGTCGCGGCTTCGGCTGCAGCACCCAGAACCCCGGCCTTAGTATTGCCCTTGCTGTCGGCCAGGAAGTTCAGCGATTCACCCAGCGCACAGAACTCACCCATCGAGTCCCAGCGCAGGTGGTTTTCCTCCACCAACTGCTGCACGTGTTTGGGCGCCGAGCCACCCGCACCGGTCTCAAACAGACCGCCGCCATTCATCAGTTTGACGATCGACAGCATCTTGGCCGACGTGCCCAGTTCAAGGATCGGGAACAGGTCGGTCAGGTAGTCACGCAGGACGTTGCCGGTGATCGCGATGCTATCCTTGCCTGCTGTAATGGTCTCCAGCGACTGACGGGTCGCCTCACGCGGGGCCATGATCAGGAACTTGTCCGCGACGCCAGCCGCCTCAAGCGCCGGTTTGACGTATTTGATCAGCTCTGCGTCATGGGCGCGGTTTGCGTCCAGCCAGAAGATCGCCTCGGAACCGGTCAGGCGCTGACGATCCTTCGCCAGCTCAATCCAGTTTTCGATCGGAGCCATTTTGACGGTGCAGGACCGCCACATATCGCCCTTTTCGACCTCATGCGAATGCAGCGTCTCACCATTGGCCAATACGATACGGATCGTGCCATCGGCGGGTGCTTGGAAGGTGGTCGGGTGCGAGCCGTATTCTTCCGCCTTCTGCGCCATCAAGCCCACATTGGCCACGGCACCGGCAGTTGCCGGGTTCAGCGCGCCGTTGGCTTTGAAGAAGTTGATGGCCTCATCATAGACGGGCGCATAACAGCGGTCGGGAATCACGCAGTTGGTGTCACCCTTCGCGCCGGTTTCGTCCCAGCCCTTGCCGCCTGCACGGATCACGGCGGGCATCGACGCGTCGATAATCACGTCCGACGGGACGTGCAAGTTGGTGATGCCCTTGTCGCTATCGACCATGTACATCGACGGACGGTCCGCCTTGATCGCGTCGATCGCGGCCATGATGTCGGCGTTGCCCTTCACGCGATCCAGAAGATCACCCAGACCAGAGTTCGGGTTCACGCCCAAAGCGTCCAGTTCCGCGCCAAACATCTCGAACACCGGTGCCAGCCATGCCGTGACCGCATAGCCGAAGATGATCGGGTCCGAGACCTTCATCATCGTCGCCTTCATGTGCAGCGAGAACATGGTGCCATCTTTTTTAGTGTCCTCGATGGCGTCCGCCAGGAACGAAGACAGTGCCTTGACCGACATGAAGGTCGCGTCGGCAACAGTGCCTTCGGCCAGAGGCCAGGCATCTTTCAGAACGGTCACGCTGCCGTCCTTGCCAACAAATTCGATCTTGGCATCACCCGCCTGAGCAGCCGTGATGGTGGCTGATTTCTCATTGGCATAGAAATCGTTGCCAGACATGGAAGACACTTTGGTTTTGCTGTCCGACACCCACTCACCCATCGAATGCGGGTTCTTCTGAGCGTAGTTCTTGACCGCACGGGCCGCGCGACGATCCGAGTTGCCCTCACGCAGAACCGGGTTAACAGCCGAACCTTTGATGGCATCATAACGTGCGCGGATCGCCTTTTCCTCGTCAGTCGAAGGCTCTTCCGGGTAGTCCGGAATATTGTAGCCCTGCGATTGCAGCTCTTCGATGGCTGCAACCAGCTGCGGGACCGACGCCGAGATATTCGGCAGCTTGATCACATTGGCATCCGGCGTCTTCACCAGCTCACCCAGTGCGGCCAGATCGTCTGTGATGCGCTGATCTTCGGTCAGGTTCTCGGGGAAGGTTGCCAGAATGCGGCCCGCCAGCGAAATATCCTTGGTGCCGACACTCACGCCAGCGGCCGAAGCGAACTTGCGAATGATGGGCAGGAACGATGCGCTCGCCAGCTCCGGCGCTTCGTCTACAATGGTATACAATATATCGAAGTTCGATTTTTCTGCCATATTCCCTTACCTTTTTTAAGCCTTTCAGGGGCGTGCGATCCAAGAGTTGATGCCACATCAACGTGGCGCGGCAGGGGCACGATCAGGATGCTGCCCCTTGGTTACTCTGATTTGACAGGGCCTCCCATAAAACAGGATGGCCCCGGGATCAATCACCGGAACGCGCGCAAATTGACACGGGGTTGGGTGAACCAGATGAAACGGCGCAGAAAAAGGGTCGGCCTTGCTGCCTCAGACGCCCCAGGTGTCGCTCAGACGATAGCCGCCCGGCCAAGGGTCATCGGGATCCAGCATGTGTTGGTGAATGCCGGTAATCCAGCCCTGGCCGCTGATCTCCGGGACAATAGCCGCGCGATCGCCCAGCCGTGTTGCCTCGACGATTCGACCGGTAAAACGCGAACCGATGATGGAAATGGCTTCGAACGTTTGGCCGACCTGCATCTGTCCTTTGGCGGCCATCAACGCCATGCGTGCCGAGACCGCCGTGCCGGTGGGTGAGCGATCGACTTTACCCGGTTGAATGGCCACGGCGGACTTGCCGCGCACCCCTTCGGGAGCTTCCTCCAAAGGACCGCAGAAGGCACAGAAGGAGATGTGATCCCAATCCGGGTTTTCGGGATGGGAAAAACCAATCTGTTCATTCGCCGCATTTGTGATTGCAACACCCATACGCGCGATATCACGCGCCTCATCTTCGGTGATCTCAAAGCCCAGAGCGGCGGTATCGACGACAACGAAACTGTCGCCTCCAAAGGCCGTATCGACCTGCAACGTTCCGACGCCCGGAACTTCGAGTGGAACGCCGAGCTTGTCGGCAAAGCTGGGCAGGTTCTGCACAAAGATACGTCTGGCCTTGCCGCCCTCGCACTCGGCCCGGACACGGACCAGGCCGCCGGGCGCCTCCAGCGTCAGATGGGTTTCGGGCTCCTGCATCGGGATGATGCCGCCATCCAGCAACACGGTCGATACGCAGATCGAATTCGATCCGGACATCGGCGGCGTATCTTCAGGTTCCATGATGATAAAACCCGCATCAGCGTCAGGATGTTTGGGCGGCACCAGCAGGTTTACATGCCGAAATACTCCGCCCCGCGGTTCGTTCAGGACAAAATTTCGTAAGGTCTGATCATTTGCGATGAATGAACGCTGGTCCCACAGCGTGTCGCCCGGGGGCGGCGCGACACCGCCAACGATCACATCCCCGACCTCGCCTTCGGCATGGGCTGAAATCACATGAATTGTCTTCACGCTGCGCATGAGGGCTCCTTAAAACCGGGTGGCAGAAAAGGGATCAGGGGAAATCTCAGGAGTATTATCGACAAGGATGTCGGCAACCATTTCAGCGGTCCCTGCTGACTGGGTCAAACCCAGATGACCATGGCCAAACGCATAGATCACATTGCGTGAACGGCGTGCAGGGCCAATCACCGGAATACTGTCGGGCAGCGACGGGCGGAATCCCATCCATTGCGTGCCACCTTCGGTCCTGAGCCCCGGCAGAAACTGCGTCGCCTTTTGCAAAAGGGTGTCCGCCCGCCGGAAGTTCGGAGGCAGCTTCAGCCCACCAAGCTCGACAGCACCCCCGATGCGCACGCCGCCGTTGATGCGACTGGCCACGAATCCGTGGCGGGAAAAGGTCAGATGCATCCGCAGATCGAAGGCGCCTTCTGGCAAGGTCGTGTTATAGCCGCGCTCGGTCTCCAGCGGGATGTGATCGCCCAGAGTGCGCGCCAGTTCATGCGACCACGCACCGGAAGCGACGACAACTTTGTCGGCCTCAACCGTTCCACCGGCATGGCTCAAGTGCACCGATGTGTCCCGGGGAGTAACGGCGCGAATTTCCATTTGCTCGATCCGGCCGCCGCGATCCAGAAACGCTTGCGCCAGATGGCCTACCCAAGTTTTTGGATCGACCGTGTTCATCCAACCCGGTGTGAAACCGGCATGAGTAAAGCGGGGGCTGAGACCAGGCTGCAACTCGGCAATGGCTTCACGGTTTTCCAGCAGTTCAAACGCGATCCCGTGACGGCGGCGTGTTTCCCATCCGGGCAGGCTGGCACGAAACTCTGCCTCGCCTTCATAAAGCTGCATCTGACCATCCCGCTGAATCAGCGCGTCGCCATCGACGTCCGAAATCAGACGCTCCAGCGCAGCGCCCGACAGGCGCATGAGGCCCGCCTGTGCGGCCAGAAGCTCGTGATACCGGCGCGGACGGCTGGCCTGCCAGAACCGCATCATCCAGGGCGTGATCTTCAGGGCATATGCAGGGGGAATTGACAAAGGCCCCAGCGGATCCAGCAACCATTTGGGTGCCTTGCGCATGATGCCCGGCGTCGCCAGCGGCTCGACCTCGGTCAGGGCAAACGCTCCGGCATTGCCGGCAGAAGCCTGCGCCGCGACGCCTTCGCGGTCCAGCACGCGAACATTATGACCCCGACGCTGCAGCTCAAGCGCAGTTGTTATGCCGATGACACCGGCACCGATTATCACAACATCCGAATGCTTCACGTCGCAATCCCGGCTTTGAACCGATCATTTTCGGCAAAGATCAGCTTCGCCTCGGCCATGACATGGGCCTGCCCGGTAATCGAGGGTATGACACCTCCATTCGGGCCCGGCTGATAAGACAGGCGATAGGTGCTTCCGATCACAGATTCCTGCACGATCTCCTCGCCCGGGGCCAGTTTTCCATCCGCCGCCAAACAGGCCAGCCGTGCCGAACTACCGGTGCCGCAGGGCGAGCGGTCGTAATTGTCATCCGGACACAGAACAAAGTTGCGGCTATGAACGCCATCCGTCGAAGACGTTCCCTGAAAGATCACATGATCAACCGGTTCACCCTGTTCGCCGCCAATACCCTGCGCGATCGAGGCTTCGCGGATGGCCACGGCCATATTCGTCAGCTTTGCGATATTCCCGACACAAACCGGAATTGGACTGGGATCGACAATAAAGAACCAGTTGCCACCATAAGCCAGATCGCCCGTCACCGGCCCGTACGCTGGCACGTCCAGGGTGACAGAGCGCTGTACCCGGCGGCTTTCGATGTTTGTCACGGTCACTGTGTTTGCGTCATGCAATTCGACCGTCACCACCCCCGCAGGAGTTTCGATGCGATGGGTGCCCTGCCCGATCCGACCCAAGTGGGCCAATGTCACGGTCAGACCAATGGTGCCATGACCACACATGCCAAGCACTGCGTCTACGTCAAAATAGATCACGCCGGTCACACAAGTCGGATCAACCGGTTCGACCAGCAATGCGCCGACCATGGCCGGTTGCCCGCGCGGCTCGAGCATGATGGAGCGGTAAAACTCCTCATGCTCGGTTGCCAGTCGCCGGGCTCGTTCGGCCATGGGGCCATTGCCCAGATCAGGTGCGCCATCCAGGATAACCCGCGTGGGCTCGCCCCCGGTATGGCTGTCGATCACATGCATTCAGCGATCACCCCGCCCTGCGCTGACCAGTCGGCGAACCAGCTTTTGAACAGTTCATACTGCTGTTCACAATAGTTGCGCTGTGCATCATTCAACTCATCGCTTTCGTTAAAGTGCAGGCGGTATTCCGGTTCACCGTTCAGCACTAACAGATGCTTGTAATAGAGCACCAGATCGGGGCCTTCGTCAAAGCTGGAAAGAACATGGAACGCCTCGGTCAATTCCTGAGCGCGCAAACGGGCCTCGGCGCTTCCGGTGGCGGCTTTTTGCGACAACGCCGCCAGCAACAGCGCCTCGCGCGGCAGCGCATTGCCGATTCCGGTGATCGAACCGGTCGCGCCGCAGTTTACAAAGCCATGAAAGACTTCGGTATCGACGCCTACCATCAGGGTCACGTTGTCATCCTGACTGGTGATGTTCTCTGCTGCGTAGCGCAGATCGTCCTTGCCACCGAATTCCTTGAATCCGATCAGATTGGAGTGTTCGGCCCGCAGCGCAAAGAACAACTCGGCGCGGGTGGCGAATCCGTAATAGGGGCTGTTGTAGATCACGGCAGGAATGTCGGGCGCCGCAGTCAGAATATCCCTGAAATGGTTCTTCTGCGCCGCCGGCGAACTGCCACGTGACAGAACGCGCGGGATCACCATCAGGCCGGCGGCGCCCACTTTTTGCGCGTGGGCGGCATGGGCCACGGCGGATTTTGTGTTAATGGCCCCGGTGCCCACGACAACCGGAAGGCCGGCGGCTACCAGACGCTCGACCCCCTCCACCCGCTGTTCGTCGGTCAGCAGGGGCCAATCCCCCATCGAACCGCAATAGACAACCGCCGACATCCCTGCATCGATCATCTCCTGACCCTTGCGGACCAGTGCGTCATAATCCGGTTTGCGGTCCGGTGTGCAGGGCGTCATGAGGGCGGGCATGGTGCCGGTGAAGACATTTTTGGGCATGGGGCAAGTCCTTTGGAAGCAGCGTTTCGTACGGCAGGAGGAAATCAGGTCAGAGCCGTTTCGAATCGGAATAACGGATATTGGATACAAAATCCATAAAAATTCTGCGCCAAAGCAAAACGCGCCGAACCGGTGACTCGACGCGCTGTTTGATCAGGGTTCAGGTGTCAGATTCAGCGCAGGCGCTGCCCGGTTTCGGGGTCGAACAGTAATGCGCGGTCAGGTCGGACCGAAATGCCAATTCGCTCGCCCTGCGTGCTGCGTTGATCGTCGCGTTCTTCGACAATCATCCGGTCGTCATTCGGCGTTACCAGGTAAGAATACGACACCCCGCCAAGCGCTTCGGTCAGGTCAACGGTGCAGGTCTCGCTGCCGCGATCAATCTGGATATGCTCTGGCCGAATGCCCAGCGTGACCTTGTTGGCCCCCGAAGGCACGGACGCCGTAACCGGAATCGACTGATTGAGTGCAGGATGACTGACCTGACCATCAACGACATCGCATTCCAGAAAATTCATCGCGGGCGAGCCAATGAAACCGGCCACAAACCGATTGTCCGGATCACGGTACAAATCCATCGGAGCGCCGACCTGTTCGATCCGCCCGTCCCGCAGCACAACGATCTTGTCGGCCATGGTCATCGCTTCGACCTGATCGTGCGTGACATAAATCATCGTCGCGCCGATTTCGTTGTGCAGTCGCGCAATCTCGACCCGCATCTCGACCCGCAACTCGGCATCGAGGTTCGAAAGCGGCTCATCAAACAGGAACACTTCGGGCCCGCGAACGATGGCGCGCCCGATGGCCACCCTTTGCCTCTGGCCACCCGACAAAGCCTTCGGCTTGCGTTTCAGGTACTGGTCCAGCTTCAGAATTTCCGATGCTTCGTGCACCTTCTTGTCGATTTCGGTTTTCGAGACGCCATTCATGCGCAAACCAAAGCCCATGTTCTCCGCCACCGACATGTGCGGGTAGAGAGCATAGGTCTGAAACACCATTGCCACGCCACGTTTGGCCGGGTCCATATGGGTTACATCCCGCGAACCGATGTTGATTTGCCCTTCGGTCGTTTCCTCAAGCCCGGCGATCATGCGAAGAAGGGTGGACTTGCCGCAACCTGACGGACCCACAAATACGCAGAATTCACCATCTTCGATCTCAAGATCTATGCCGTGAATGACCTGTGTCTGGCCGTACCGCTTGATCGCGCCGTTTAGTGTAACTCCGGTCATGTCGCATGCATCCTGTCTTTGCGGGTGGTCCTACGGGATTCTGGGAATTGCCATGCCTGAGCTTCGGCACCGATCTGATCGGCCACATGGCGGACACGGGGAATCCAGGCTTCGAGCTGGGTGAAATCCATCCGTTCCGTGAAGCCGGTTACGGAAATTGCGCCCAACATGCGCCCGCCCGAAGTCAGGATCGGGCATGCGATGCAGATGATGCCGGGCTCGTGCTCTTCATCGTCGATCGCATATCCGCGCTGCCGGATCAGTTCCAGATCCGCGCGTAGCGCCTGTTCCGAGGTAAGTGTCTTGTCGGTAAACCGGTGATAGCTTTGTTGCGACACCGCCTTGGTCAACGCCTCGTCATCCAGATGCGCCAACATCGCCTTGCCGACGCCTGTGCAGTATGCGGGGCCGACTTTGCCAGCTTGCGAGAACATCTCGACCGGCTGCGCTGCGTTACGTTTGTCGACATACAAAACCTGACTGGAATCAAGCTGTGCAAGGTGAACTGTTTCCCCTGTTTCCTGACTTAGCGCGTCGAGAAACGGGCGGGCAATCGGGGCCAGTGAGCTTTGGGTCCAGGCATCATGCGCCAACCGCACCAACCTCAGGCCAGGTGCATAGGTCTGACGGTCGGGATCGTAGGACAACATCCTTTGGTGGGTCAGCGATTGCAGAAACCGGTACAACGTCGCCTTGGGGAAACTGCTGTTGTCCAGCAGCTCCGCGAAACGGACCGGGCGTCCGAATGCAGCCACCTGATCCAGCACATCGCATGCTTTCCCAATTGTTCCTTCACCTGCCACGGGCGCTTTTCTCCTCCGTTTGCCCACGGCCGACAGCACGTGGGTCTTGACAAGACTAACCGAGTCGATGTGTAGTTTTCAATATATAAAACTAAGTTTCACTATGTGGAACCTAAATGTGGAAGCTAAGGGAGGAAACCATGCATTCCATCTACAAGCGCACAACGGCCGCGCTGGCCATGAGCGTTGCACTTGCCGTTCCGGCCTATGCCGAACTCACTGGTGAGCTGCGGATTTTCCTGGACACATCCAACCCGGCGCCGCGCGCGACGATGGAAGCGATGATCGGCCGCTTCGCTGAAAAGCACCCGGGGCTGGAAATCGAAACCACAGTGATCGACCGCGAGGCGTATAAGACGCAAATCCGCAACTTCCTGACCGCCGACACACCGGACGTTGCCACGTGGTATGCCGCCAACCGCATGAAGCCTTATGTCGAAGCAGGCCTGTTCGAGGATGTTTCGGACCTGTGGGCCGAGCCTGAGATTGCTGAAAACCTCGCCTCGACCAAGGGCGCGATGACCATCGATGACAAGCAATGGGGTGTACCCTACACCTACTACCAGTGGGGAGTTTATTACCGCAAAGACATCTTTGATGAGTTGGGCCTTAGCGAACCCACCACCTGGGAAGAGGAACTGGCCAACTGCCAGAAAATCGTCGACTCAGGCCGCGCCTGCTATACCATCGGCACCAAATTCCTGTGGACCGCAGGCGGCTGGTTCGACTACCTGAATATGCGCACCAACGGCTTCGACTTCCACAACCAGCTTGCCAATGGCGAAATCAGCTGGGAAGACGACCGGGTCAAGCAAACCTTCGCCAACTGGAAACAGTTGATCGACATGGGCGCATTCATCGACAATCACCAGACCTATAGCTGGCAAGAAGCTCTTCCCTTCATGGTCAACGGCGAAGCGGCTGCATATCTGATGGGGAATTTCGCTGTCGCGCCGCTAAGGGATGGCGGCTTGACCGACGATCAGCTGGACTTCTACCAGTTCGTGTCCATCAACCCTGATGTCGAAATGGCTGAAGATGCCCCGACAGATACATTCCACATTCCTGCGAACGCATCGAACAAGGAAGCAGCGCGCGAGTTCCTGCGCTTTGTGGTCTCTGCGGAAGAGCAGACCGAAATCAACAATGGCTCGAACCTTGGGCAATTGCCGGTGAACGCACAATCCTCGGTGGATGATGACAAGTTCCTCCAGCAGGGCTTCCAGATGTTGTCGTCGAACAGCCCGGGCGGCGTGGCGCAATTCTGGGACCGGGATGCACCGGCGGAAATGGCAAAAGTGTCTATGGAAGGCTTCCAGGAATTCATGGTCAAACCGGACAATCTGGACCGTATCCTGGCCAAGCTGGAACGCGCACGTGAGCGCATTTACGAAAACTAATCCGGTTGGGCCGGGCACACGCCCGGCCTGCACCTGAACCTGTGTAAGGCGGGTGCCAACCTGCCTTGCTCCTTCCACCTAAACCATGAGTATCCGCATGTCTGCCGTCGACGTCCCCGAACAGGAAAGCTGGTTTCACAGAAATCAGCAGCGCATCGCGCCCTGGCTGTTTCTGGCCCCCGGCCTGCTGTTCTTTATGGTCTATGTGATCATTCCGGTGTTTCAGTCCTTTAACCTGTCGCTTTATGAATGGGACGGTCTTGGTGCGGCTGAATATGTCGGGTTCCGCAACTACGAGGATTTGTACTGGGAATGGGTTGATCGGGATGCATTTTACATCTCTCTCAAAAACAACCTGATCTGGCTGATCCTGTATCTGGCTGCGATTCCCGCCGGCTTGTTCATTGCGCTGTTCCTGAACCAAACGGTCTGGGGCATTCGCCTCTACAAGTCGCTTTTCTTCTTCCCGTTCGTCATCTCTCAGGTCGTTGTGGGCCTCGTCTTCACATGGTTCTACGATCCGACTTTCGGACTTCTCAACGAGTTCCTGGGTTTTTTTGGCGCCGGACCGCTGAATGTCCTAGGAGACGAACGTTTTGTCACCTATGGCATCATCTTGGCGGGCCTCTGGCCTCAAACCGCGTATTGCATGATCTTGTACCTCACCGGTTTGAATGCCGTTGACCCCGAACAGATCGAAGCTGGGCGTCTTGATGGGGCCAAAGGCATGCGGATGCTCTGGCACATCATCCTGCCGCAACTGCGCCCGGCCACTTTCATCGCCTTCGTTGTCACCATCATCGGTGCTCTGCGCAGCTTTGACCTTATCTCAATCATGACGCAGGGCGGCCCCTTCGGTTCCTCCCGCGTCTTGGCTTACTACATGTTCGAGGTCGCCCTGTCCGAATACGGCTTCCGCATGGGGTACGGCGCGGCCATCGCGGTCATCCTGTTCCTGATCATGCTGTGCTTCATCGCTTATTTCCTCTGGTCAATGTACCGCGAAGAGAAGGGGCACTGAGATGTTTCCCAAACCCATCGAAAAACAACCCCGCTCGGCGCAGATTACCTATCAGGCCATGCTGCCACTGGCGCTGCTTCTGTGGTTGGGACCATTGCTGGCCGTCGCGCTGTTCTCTGTCAAACCGGCAGCGGATTTCACCAATGCAAACTACTGGGGCATGCCCTCCAGCTTTGAAGGCGCGTTCAACTACGGTCAGGTATTCTTCAACTCGGACATGCCGCGCTATCTGCTGAACTCGTTCATGATCACCATCCCAACGGTGATCGGAGCGGTCGCGCTCAGCTGCATGACGGGGTTTGCGCTGGGGATCTACAAATTCAAGTCAAACATCTGGATCTTCTTCATGTTCGTGGCGGGCAACTTCGTGCCGTTCCAGATCCTGATGGTTCCCGTGCGCGACCTGACGCTGCAACTGGGTCTCTACAATACAAAAACAGGGCTGGTCCTGTTCCACATCGCCTTCCAGACCGGGTTCTGCACCCTGTTCATGCGCAACTTCATCCGCGCCCTGCCCTTTGAACTGATCGAGGCCGCCCGGGTCGAAGGCATCAGCGAGTGGCGTATCTTCTGGTATGTCGTTCTGCCGCTTATGAAGCCTGCAATCGCTGCCCTCAGCGTCCTTATCTTCACGTTCATCTGGAACGACTACTTCTGGGCCGTGGTTCTGACCCAAGGCGCAGAAAGCCAGCCCGTGACAGCCGGTATCACAAGTTTCAACGCTCAGTTCCGGGCCGCCTACCAGTTAATGAGCGCAGGCTCGATCGTCGCCGCTTTGCCGCCTGTGGCCATGTTCTTTCTCATGCAGAAACACTTCATCGCGGGTCTGACCCTCGGAGCAGTCAAATGACCAAAATCACCTTTATCGGTGCGGGTTCCACGATCTTCATGCAGAACATAGTGGGCGACGCGCTGCTGACCCCCGCGCTTGCCGACAGCCATTTTGCACTGATGGATATCAACCCGGTGCGCCTGGCGGAAAGCGAGGCCGTAGCAAGGGCGATGATCCGTTCGGTTGGAACCGGCGCGACCGTGTCCACCCACACCGACCGTCGGTCAGCATTGGATGGGGCGGACTTCGTAATCACCGCGTTCCAGGTCGGGGGATACCAGCCCTGCACTGTCACCGATTTCGAGATCCCCAAGCAATATGGCTTGCGTCAGACCATCGCCGACACGCTGGGGGTTGGCGGCATCATGCGCGGGTTACGGACCGTTCCGGTTCTCTGGGACGTGGCGCAGGACATGATGCAGCTTTGTCCCGACGCGACGCTGCTGCAATACGTCAACCCGATGGCCATCAATACATGGGCCCTGGCGGAAAGATTCCCGTCGCTGAAACACGTGGGCCTCTGCCATTCGGTCCAGAACACGGTCGAGGAACTGGCCCACGATCTGGACTTGCCCAAAAGCGATATCCGCTACCGGGTGGCCGGCGTCAATCACGTCGCCTTCTTCCTTCGACTCGAGCACGCGGGGCGCGATCTCTACCCAGCCCTGCGGCAAGGCTACGCCACCGGGAAGCTTCCCAAAGCCCCTCTTTTGATGCCGCGTTGCCCCAACAAGGTGCGCTACGAGGTGATGGACCATTTGGGCTATTTCTGCACGGAAAGCTCCGAGCATCTGGCCGAATACGTTCCGTGGTTCATCAAGGACGGGCGCGATGATCTGATCGAGCAGTTCTCGATTCCGCTGGACGAGTACCCGACCCGGTGCGAGGAACAGATCGCCGACTGGCAGCAGAAGGCAAAAACTCTGACTGATGGGGGCAACATAGACGTGATCCGCAGTCACGAATTCGCCGCCGACCTCATGAACGCCATCATCACAGACGAACCTTATACGGCCTACGGCAACTTGCCAAACACCGGCCAGATTCCGCAACTTCCATTGGGCGCTGCGGTGGAAACGCCATGTCTGGTGGACAGCAACGGTGTTCAGCCTTCGATTGTGGCTGATGTTCCGCCACAACTGATCGCCCTGATGCGCACTCAGATCAACGTGCAGGAATTGACCGTCCGCGCCCTGACCGAGCAGAACCCGGAGCATATCTATCACGCGGCCATGATGGACCCACACACCGCAGCGGAACTGGACCTGCGGCAGATCCGAGGCCTGGTTACCGATCTGCTGACTGCCCATTCCGACTGGCTTCCCGATTGGTGCCGCCCGGCCCGCGCGGCCTGACCTTCATCTTTTCACAAATACTCAAACCCAACCCGAACCACGAAAAGCAAAACAAGAAATGAAAAAGCGCCGCTCACAACACTGGTACGGAAAACTCGACAAAGATGGGTTCATCCATCGCTCCTGGATGAAAAACCAGGGATTTCCTGATCATGCCTTTGACGGGCGCCCAATCATCGGCATTTGCAACACCTGGTCTGAATTGACACCCTGCAATTCAGGCCTGCGCGATCTGGCCGAGGGCGTGAAACGCGGCGTTTGGGAGGCCGGTGGCTTTCCCGTCGAATTCCCGGTGATGTCGCTGGGCGAAACCCAGATGAAGCCCACCGCCATGCTGTTCCGCAATCTGCTGGCGATGGATGTCGAGGAATCTATCCGCGCCTATGGCATCGACGGCGTCGTGTTGCTGGGCGGTTGCGACAAGACCACGCCGGGCCAGTTGATGGGTGCGGCCTCGGTTGATCTGCCCTCGATCGTCGTCAGCTCGGGCCCGATGCTGAACGGCAAGTATCGCGGGCAGGATATCGGTTCCGGCACCGACGTGTGGAAATTCTCCGAGGCTATACGCGCGGGGGAAATGACCCTGCAGGATTTCATGAACGCAGAATCCGGCATGTCCCGCAGCGCAGGTGTTTGCATGACGATGGGCACGGCCTCGACCATGGCGTCTCTGGTCGAGGCGATGGGCATGAGCCTGCCGACCAACGCTGCCCTGCCCGCTGTCGACGCCCGCCGCATGGCGCTGGCGCATATGACCGGCAAGCGGATTGTCGAGATGGTCGACGAAGACCTCAAACCCTCGGACATCCTGACCAAAGAAGCTTTCGAGAACGCCATCCTCGCCAATGCCGCCGTCGGTGGTTCGACCAATGCGGTTGTCCACCTGCTGGCTCTGGCCGGTCGTGTTGGCGTGGATCTGACACTCAAGGATTTCGAGATCGGGTCCGAAATTCCCCTGCTGGTCAACTGCATGCCTTCGGGAAAGTACTTGATGGAGGATTTCTGTTACGCAGGCGGCGTTCCGGTTGTTCTGAACGAGCTCAAACCCTTTCTGCGCCCGGCCAGAACAGTTTTGAACAAGGATATTTCCGCCCATTACGAGGGTGCCGAATGCTTCAACACAGACGTCATCCGTCCCTTTGCCGATCCGGTGAAACCCGCCGCGGGCCTGCGGGTTCTTCGCGGCAATCTTGCACCCAACGGTGCCATCGTGAAACCTTCGGCGGCCACGGACGCTCTGCTTGAAACCGAAGGCGAGGCATATGTTTTCGAGAGTATCGAAGACCTAAAGGCCAATATCGACCGCGACGATCTGCCGGTGACGCCCGAAACTATTCTGGTCCTCAAAGGATGCGGCCCCAAAGGTTATCCGGGGATGCCCGAGGTCGGCAACATGCCGATCCCCGCCAGGCTGGTGAAAGAGGGCGTGCGCGACATGATCCGCATTTCCGACGCCCGTATGTCCGGCACCGCATATGGCACTGTCATCCTGCATGTCAGCCCCGAGGCGCAGGCCGGTGGCACGCTGGGCTTGGTCAAAACCGGTGATCGCATCCGGGTTTCCGCCAGCAAGGGCGAACTGGAACTGTTGGTCGATGAAAAGGAGCTGGACGCCCGCCGCGCCGCGTGGCAACCGGACGACCCCCATTATTCCCGCGGCTACGCGAAACTCTATATCGACCACGTGCTACAGGCCGATCAGGGAGCAGACCTTGATTTCCTTGTCGGCAAAGACACCCGCCTTGTGACCCGAGAGAGCCACTGATGTCCCAAACCGCCACATTCCACGACCTCAACGGCGCGTCCGTTTTCATCACCGGCGGCGGATCGGGCGTCGGAGCGTCCCTGACCGACGGGTTCCTCGCACAGGGCGCAAATGTTGCCTTCATTGGCCGCTCGGACGCCAGCGCTTTTGTCGACGAGATGCACGAGAAGCACGGGCGCGCACCGCTGTTTTTGCAAGGTGACATCACCGATACCGAATTGCTGCATGCGACAATGGCAAAAGCCGCCGAGGCTTACGGGCCGATCAAAGTGCTGGTCAACAACGCCGCGAACGACAAACGGCACGGATTGTCCGAAACCACCACGGAATTCTGGGACTGGATGATCGAGGTGAACCTCAAGGCTTATTACTTCGCCTGTCAGGAGGCCGCGCGGCAAATGCAGGATGCCGGTGGGTCGATCATCAACTTCTCTTCAATCAGCTACATGATGGGCAACGCGGGATATCCGATCTACACCACATCGAACGCCGGGATCACCGGGATGACAAGGTCGCTTGCGCGCGAGTTGGGTCCGCAGAAAATCCGGGTCAATGCCCTGGCGCCTGGATGGGTTCTGACGCAGAAACAGCTGGACATGTGGGCAACGCCCGAGGATTTGGCGGCACATATGGAACGACAGTGTCTGAAAGAGCATCTGAAACCGGAAGACATGATTGCGCCGACACTGTTTCTGGCTTCGGACGCCAGCCGCGCGATGACGGGGCAGTGCATGGTGGTCGATGGCGGCGTCGTTGCTACGGGGTGAGAACATGAACACAGAATGGATCGCGGTTGATTGGGGAACCTCCCATCTGCGCGCCTGGGCAATGCAAGGCGATTCCGTGCTGGATCACGCCCAATCTGACCGAGGCATATCACGTGTTGCGGGGCGCGATTTTCAGCAGGTCCTGCTGGACCTGATTGGAGGCTGGCTTGGCGCCGGCCCGACCGATGTGGTTGCCTGCGGCATGGTTGGCGCCCGGCAGGGTTGGGTCGAAGCCCCCTACTCTGCGGTTCCGTCCGCGCCGCTTCCGGAAATGCCAATCCGTGTGCCGGGCACTGATCCGAGTATTCGCGCGTTTGTGGTGCCGGGACTAAAACAGAACGATCCCGCCGATGTCATGCGCGGCGAAGAAACCCAGATCGCAGGATTTCTGGCAACACGTCCAAACTGGGACGGTGTGATCTGCCTGCCCGGGACACACACGAAATGGGTTCAGGTCAGCGCTGGCGAGGTCGTCAGTTTCCGCACGTTCATGACCGGCGAAATGTTTGATCTGTTTCAGGGGCAATCGGTCCTGCAACACTCGGTTGGCACCGGCTGGGATGAGGCCGCTTTTGCGGAAGCCGTGGCAGACACCCTTTCAAAGCCGGAACAGTTGGCGGCCCGACTGTTCGGCTTGCGCGCAGCCGACCTGCTGCATGGCCAGGGCAAGGACGTGGCGCGTGCGCGCTTGTCCGGTCTGCTGATTGGTGCGGAACTAGCAGCCACGCGCCCCTACTGGCTGGGTCAGCAACTGGCCATCATTGGCGCGGAAGGACCATCAGAGGTTTACGCCAAGGCGCTACAGCTACAAGGTGCGTTTGTGGAAACGGCGGATGCCACTTTGGTAACACTGGCAGGTCTGGCTCAAGCGCGACAACTCACAAGGCAAACCGCATGAGCCGTCCGATCATAGCCATTTTGCGCGGATTGCGCCCGGATGAGGCAGCCCCAGTTGGTCGAGCGCTGCTTGAGGCCGGTATCGACCGGATCGAAGTCCCCCTGAACTCTCCCGACCCGCTGGAGAGCATCCGCATTTTGTCCGCCACCTTCGGCGATCGCGCCCTTATCGGTGCAGGAACCGTGCTGACACCAGAACAGGCCGAGGCGGTTGCAGCCGCAGGCGGGAAACTGATCGTTTCCCCGAATTGCGATGTGGATGTCATCAGCAAATCCGTTGCGCTGAACATGCAAAGCTGGCCGGGCGTCTACACACCAACCGAGGCATTCGCTGCACTTCGCGCCGGCGCCACCGGGTTGAAACTTTTTCCCGGCATTCTTGCCGGTCCGACAGGACTGGCAGCGTTGCGCCCTGTCCTTCCCGACGGAACACTGGTGTTTGCTGTCGGCGGAGCGGGCCCGGACAACTTCCGGGACTGGATCAGGGCAGGCGCGGATGGTTTCGGAATCGGATCAGCCCTGTTCAAACCCGGAATGAGTGTCACGGACATTGCAGACCGCGCCGGAAAGATCGTGGCGGCGTATGATGAGGCCATGGAATGACCGAAATCTATGACGAGCGTCCCTGCGCGTTGGGCGAAGGGCCGCTCTGGCATCCGGAACGGCAGCAGTTGTTCTGGTTTGACATCCTGAACCGGTGCCTGATGACAAGGGATCAATCCGGGCAAAAAAGCTGGGATCTTGCCGAACTTGTTTCTGCAGCTGGCTGGGTGGATCACGATACGTTGCTGATTGCGTCGGAAACAGGATTGTGGCGCTATGGCCTGAGCAATGGCAGAAAGGAACTGGTCACACCGCTTGAAGCCGATAACCGGGTGACACGTTCGAATGACGGGCGGGCTGACCCTTGGGGCGGGTTCTGGATCGGGACCATGGGCAAACAGGCTGAACCTGGCGCCGGGGCGATCTACCGATATTGGCGGGGTGAATTGCGGCAACTGGTCCCGGACGTGACAATCTCGAACGCGATTTGCTTCGCACCTGACAGGTCCTGCGCGTATTTCGCGGACACCGCTGCCGGGCAGGCCCGGCGTTGGGCGCTGGAAGGCAAAACCGGGTGGCCCATTGGCGACAGCTCGGTGTTTCTGGACTTTCGCGAAGCCGGGCTGAACCCTGACGGAGCCGTAACGGATGCCGCAGGCAACATCTGGATCGCGCAATGGGGGGCTGGCCGTGTCGCTGTTTACAGTCCCGAGGGCAGTTTTCTCCGCGCGGTTTCCGTTCCGGCCGCCCACACCTCGTGCCCCGCATTCGGTGGTGAAGACCTGACCACTTTGTTCTGCACAACGGCCCGCCAGGGTCTGGATGCGGACGTAATCGAAGCACAACCCACCAATGGCATGACCTTCGCCGCCCGCGGCGCTGGTCAGGGTAGGGCAGAATATCGGGTCATCCTATGAAGCCGGAATTGGGCGTTTGCTATTATCCCGAACATTGGCCCGAGGAAATGTGGGAAAATGACGCCAGAAGCATGATCGAGGCCGGCCTGCATTGGGTTCGGATCGGGGAATTTGCCTGGAGCCGGATGGAACCGCAACCGGGAGAATTGCAGTTCGACTGGCTGGACCGGGCGATTGAAACGCTTGGCTCGGCCGGTCTTAAGATTGTTCTGGGTACGCCAACGGCAACACCACCACGCTGGATGATGGACCGCCATCCGCACATGCTGGCAGTGGACGCTGTGGGGAACCCTCGAAAGTTTGGATCAAGGCGTCACTATTGCTTCAGTCACAAGGGTTACGCGAACGAATGCGGCCGCATCGCCCGGATCATGGGTGAGCGGTACGGGCGCAATCCTCATATCGTGGCCTGGCAAATCGACAACGAATACGGCTGTCATGACACCACAATCAGTTACAGTCCGGCGGCCTTGCAGGCTTTCCGCCTTTGGCTCGCCGCCGAATACACGAGCATAGACGCGCTGAATGAAGCCTGGGGTAACGTGTTCTGGTCAATGGAATACAGTGAATTCGACCAGATCGACCTTCCAAACCTGACGGTGACCGAGCCGAACCCGGCGCATGTCCTGGCCTTTCGTCGCTTCAGTTCTGATCAGGTCGCGGCTTTCAATAAGGTGCAGGTAGATGAACTGCGTCCGCTGACGGATGCACCATTGCTGCACAACTACATGGGCCGCGTGTTGGAATTCGACCATTTCGCGGTGGGCAAAGACCTCGATATCGCCACGTGGGACAGCTATCCCATCGGTTTTCTGTCTGACAGGCTTGAAGCGGATGAGGATCATAAATCTGCGTTTCTGCAGCAGGGTGATCCGGACATGCAGGCCTTTCACCATGATCTTTATCGTGCAGTTGGTCACGGGCGCTGGTGGGTGATGGAACAACAGCCCGGACCGGTGAACTGGGCCCCCTATAACCCAGCCCCCCTGCCCGGAATGGTTCGGCTTTGGTCCCTTGAGGCCGTTGCCCATGGTGCCGAGGTGATCAGCTACTTTCGTTGGCGGCAGGCCCCGTTCGGGCAGGAACAGATGCATGCCGGTCTGTTGACACCGGACAATCGCCCCGCTCCCGCATTGGATGAGGTCAGGCAGACCGCAGACGTTCTGACCGGATTGGGGGAAGTGAGGCCATCGCGTGCTCCAGTTGCAATCGTGTTCGACTACGCCTCGGACTGGGCTTGGAGAACACAGCCGCAAGGTGCCGGTTTCGATTACTTTCGGCTGGTTTTTTCGGCCTATTGCGCCCTTCGCCGTGCTGGGTTGTCTGTTGATTTCGTAACTTCAGCGGACAAGTCCGCGGAAAAGTACAGGCTGATCCTTGCCCCCGGTCTGGCAACGCTGGATGACGGGTTTGAAAGCAGGCTGTCGGAAAGCTGTGATCTTGCCATCCTCGGGCCCCGAACAGGGGCAATCACATCTGAATTTCAAATACCCCAGACAGGCCGTCCCGGCCTGAAGGCACTTAGTTGCAATGTTGACCTTGTGGAAACGCTACCCCCCAACGTTGACCGCGCGGTCGTCGGCGGCGGAGCTGCGAAACACTGGGTCGACCGCGTGTCAGGGGACGCCCCCAATCTGCTTCTGTTTCAGGACAAGTCCCCGGCGCTGAAAGGCGCTGATGGGCTTTGGTATCTGGCGGGGTTTCCGGACGAGGCCCTTTGGGACCGCGTGATTGCTTTGGCCGCTCAAGAGATTGGCCTGTCCTTGCAACCAATGCCACGTGGCCTGCGCCGCCGCGAAACTGCGGATCACGAGATCCTGATTAACTACAACGCTGATCCCGTGGAATGGAACGGCCATGTAATTGATGGATGCGATGTGATCATCCTAAATCGCAAACCGCCCGAACAAGACTGACTTGTCCGGGCGGTGGTCTGGTGTTGGGCGAGTTACGTCTAGTCGCCGCTGTTCAGGCTGTTGGGGTCAAATGCCCCGCCGAAACCCCCGCTTCCACCGTTCGAATCCGAGGGCTGTTCTTCGGGTTCCGAAGCACCGTCGCTCTCCTCTCCGCCCAGTGTATTTGGCGCGAACACGTTTCCAAAGCCGCTGTTGTTCGACGGTTTCGGAGCCGATTGCTGGGCGTCGCCCTGTTCGGCCTGTTCCGCCTCGCGCTTTTTGCGCTGTTCTTCGCGCTGCTTGCGCAGCTCCTGAATCCGCTGTTCTGCCTCTAGGCGCTTCTCTTCTTTCACATTGGCAATGCACTGCGCGGGGTTATAGGCCGTAGCAGTACCCACAACGGTGATCGTTGCGACCGAGAAGATAACCAGCAATACGGCGGCGGTGTTGCCTGAAAAGAAGCTGGGCAGTTTGATCTTGCCAGCCAATTCCTCAACTGTGGCCTGTTTGCGGGCCGCCGCGACCAGTTCCTGACGTTTCAGCTTTGCCTCGTTCAGCAAGGCAAAAAACACGGTCAGCGCCACGATGATGAAGGCCAGGGCCGAGATCGCAGGCGTGATACCATAGCGGACCTTCTGCGCCAGTTCGATTGTCAGGGTCGGGTATTCACCGAAGGTGAAGGTGGTCGTGTTGTAGTTCTCGAACGAAGCGAGGAACGCCAACACTGCCGCCGACGCAATCGCAGGGCGCATGAAGGGCAACAGAATCTTGCGGAACGCCTGGGCATGGCTTGCCCCGAGATCCAGCGCCGCTTCGGTCAATGCCACATCATAGCGCTGCAGACGCGCTACCAGCACCAGCATGCAATAGCTGGCAATAAAGGTGGACTGGCCGATCACCGTCAGGAAGATACCGTTGGACAGGAAGCTGTCAGCCCCCAGGCCCAGAAACCGGTTGATCCTGTCCCAAAAGACCAGGGTCGAGATACCCAGAACAACACCTGGGATCAGGATCGGCGCGATGATGACGGTGTAGTAGGTCGCCCGAAGCTTGGGCCAGATCTGGGTCAGCATCAGCGCCCCGGCCAGACCCATCGCCACCGACAGAACAACCGTTCCGGCACCGATGATTAGCGAGTTCTTGATGCCATTCAGAATACGCTGATCCTGAAACAGCTCGCCGAACCACTGGAAGGTTAGGCATTCCCACGGACTCATCCTCGGGAACCCGGACGAGTTGAAAGCGGTAATCGACATGATCACCAGCGGGCCCAGCAGGTACAGGAAAAAGATGACCAGATAGACCCAGATGCTTATGCGGAGGAAGGAATTATTCATTTCCCGATGTCCCCCATGTTCACTTTGAACACACGCATCATCGCCAGAACGAACAGGATACAGGTCACCAGCAGCACGATGGCGTAGGCGGCCCCCTGCGGCCAGTCATTGTTGTCGTTGAACTGCTGATAGATCAGCTGCGTGAACCACAGCGACGATGGACCGCCCAGAATCTGTGGCGCGGCCAGCGCACCGGCGGACAGCATGAACACCATGGTACAGCCAGAACTGATACCCGGCTTGGCATATGGAATGACCACGCGCCAGTGAATCCGCCACCAGGGCGCACCCAGATCCCGCGCCGCTTCGATCTGGTTTTTGTCCAGACTTTCAATGACGTTATACATCGGGAAGATCATCAGCAGGATGTAGGCATAGCCCAGACCCGCATAAAGCGCGATATCGTTGCGGATGAAGTCGAACGGCGTATCCCAGATCCCCAGTCCCACGAACAGCGTATTCAGAACACCGGTCTCGCCAAAGATAATCCGCAGGGCAAAGGCGCGCAGGATTTCATTGATCCAGTATGGAATGATCAACATGATCGCGAAAATACGGATTTGATTGCCCTCGGTCTGGCCGAGGTAATAGGCAATCGGATAACAGATGATCAGGTTGAAGATCGTCACACAGACCGCCGCGACAAGCGTTCGAAAGAACACCCGCAGATCGACCACGTTATAATCCTGACTACCACCTTCGGGGCCATAGATCAGGTATTTGTAGTTCTCCAGCGTATAAACGTCCTTGGGCCCGCCGATTTCAGGCGGCGGAAGGTTTGGACGGAAAGAGAAGTCCAACATCGACAGCTGAGGCAAAATGATCAGGCCAATGGTCCAGAAGACCACCAAACCCAAAATTGCCAGTCCCATGCCGGTGCCGTTGCGATTGAAAAATTCTTTCAGAAACCGGGGCATAAGTTCTTCCCCTTATTCCGCTGCCAGCTCACCAGCAGGAACCAGAACCGCGTTGCGGGTCTCGTATTCCAGCGTGATGTTCCGACCGGTGTGATCCTCGAAAGACTGTCCGTTGTTCGGGATCGACACTTTGATCTCTTTGCCGCCTTCACCTTCGGTGAAAATGTTAAAGACGTTGCCCTCGAATTCTTCGTGGTTGACGCGGGCAGTGACGAAATGATTGCCCGTTGCACTGTCCGGCGCTATGGCGAAGGCTTCGGGACGAATGAACATCATCGCGTCGTCGCCTTCCTTCATCTTGCCCTGATTGGCGGTCGAAATCCGTGCAACCAGCTCACCCGAGCGGTTGGTCGAAATCAGGGCCTCATTGCCCATCACCTGCTTGATCTTGCCGCGGAAGACGTTGTTTTCGCCCACGAAAGAGGCTGCAAAAGCCGTATTGGGATCGTTGTAAATGGTTTTACCGTCGGCGATCTGGTCGATGACACCTGCTCGCATCACGGCGATGTTGTCCGACATGGTCAGCGCCTCACCCTGATCGTGCGTGATGTAGATGAACGTGATGCCCACACGCTGTTGAATTTCTCGCAGTTCGGTCCGCATGTGCTGGCGCAGCTTGAGGTCCAGGGCGGACAGTGGTTCGTCCAGCAACAGCACATCGGGTTCGGCACACAGGGCACGTGCGATTGCCACACGCTGACGCTGACCGCCCGACAATTCGCTGGGCAGTTTGTCGCCCTGCCCCGGCAGCGCGATCATGTCCAGCAGTTCGTCCGCACGTTTGCGACGTTCGGCAGCGCTGGCGCCCTTGATTTCCATCGAGAAGGTGATGTTTTCCCAGACCTTCATCAGCGGAAACAGGGCCAGGTTTTGAAAGATCAGCGCAGTAGGACGCTTGTTGGGCCCGATCCCCCGCATATTGTTGCCGCCGATCAGGACGTTCCCTTCACTCGGCTCCAGAAAACCCGACACAGCGCGCAGGATGGTTGTCTTGCCGCAGCCCGAGGGGCCGAGGAACGAAAAGAAGTCGCCCCCGTTGATATTTACGTTTGCATCTCGCACGGCGACAAAATCACCGAAACGGATCCACAGGTTTTCCAGATCGACTCCGACCCCTGCACTCATTTTTGGTATCTCCCTGGAGCACGGCCCGCGACCGTGTCACATTTCAGTCCGTCGCACCGGGGCGGCGTACGGAAACAGCCCCCCGCGCCAGCGCGAGGGGCCAGATTTCAAGGCGATCAGGCGCTCTTGAACTTGTTGACGAACTCGGTCCGGGTTTCCGCGTACCAAGGTGCTTCGGCCGGCCACGGATTGAGGTTGGCCAGCGAGTCGCCTGGATAGGCCTCGGCGAAGTTCTTCTTGTAGGTGTCGCCCGAATATTGGTCGGCACCCAGCACCGGCGAGTTGTAGCCGTGGCTGTCAATTGCAACACCGGCAGGCTTGGCCTGATAGGCAAAGTCGATGAATGCATAGACCTGGTCGATATTCGCCGCACCTGACGGCATCGAAATACCGTCAACCCAGGCCATCGCACCTTCAACAGGCGCCTGATAGTGCACAGGCTCACCGGCAGATTTCAGGGCCAGCGGCGGGCCGTCCCATGTTTGGCCGACAACAACGCCTTCATTCAAAAGACCGTTCTTCTGTGTGTCCGCGTCGTTCCAGATCAGCTTGATCCGGTCCTTGCGCGCGATACACCAGTCGGCGATCTGACCCCAGACTTTGCGCATGGTCTCTTCGTCGCCATATGCGGCCCAGACCGAACCCGGCTCCATCTCACCGGAACGCTCCATATAAAGACCGGCGCCCAGCATCATCGAGTGCGCGCGGCCCATGGTCTTGCCGGCGTTTTCCTCGGACCAGACGTCGCCATAAGACGGTGCGTCGCCTTCAGGCAGCCACAGATCGGTGCGATATGCGATGCCTTCGGTGCCCCAGATATGCGGCAGCCAGTGCGCGCCACTATCGCCGAAGTTCCAGGCATCCGTGCCGATCTTCGCCATCGCCGGGTTCACCAGATCAATCGGAACCTTGTTCATGTCAAACGGCTGCAGCAGTTCCAGCGGCTCCCACTGGAGCGAGCGGTTGTTGGTGGGCGAGATGATGTCAAAGCCCTGGCCTTTGGTGGCCTTCATCTTGTTGATGATTTCTTCGTTCGACCCGATACCGGTGTAGTTGACCTTGATACCAGTCAGGGTCTCGAACTCTTCGATGAAGGACGGCGGCAGGTAATCCGACCACATCAGGATGTTGATCTCACCCGAAGATGCCAAAGCGGACTTGCTGTATAGTGGCGCTGCCAGCGCCGCTGCACCGGCCCCTTTAAGGACTGTACGACGTGTTACAGTTTTACGGTTTTCCATTGAGTGTACTCCCATTGTTGAAACGTCTTGTTTTTGTTTTGTAGTCGCAGGCTAGAACTTTGCGGCAAGCCTGTCAGGCCAAAAGTGACAGTTGACAAAAATAATAGGTCCAGATCGTCGGCCAACCGATTGGAAAACCTGGTTAAGCCACTGAGCCATCACGCCAGATGGCCAGGTCACACGGGCCAATACTGGCTCGTCCGACCAAAAATCGGCGGCTTTTGTCTTCAGGCAATGTTACTGCGACGTCACCAAAATTGAATGCGAATGTCAGGTCGCCACGGCGGGTGATGCGCACGTCAGGCCCAAGATCACTGCCAATTACTCCTGCCCAGTCCAAAGTTTCGGCGACAATCGCGTGCAGCAGCCCTTTTCGCGGAATCATCGCCAGGTAAGTGGCACGCGCCGAACGCACGGCCGCCGGGCTTCCATCGCGGTAGGGGCTTTCGAATCGCGCGATAACGTCCTGATCCGTCTCCACGATCTCGCGCCAGCCTGTGAACCCATGCGTCTCTCCATTAGTCAGGCGAACGCGTTCTGCCGCCAAATCCGGCAGCGACTCCACCCGCAGGACACGCAGTCCGGTCAAATCTGACAAAAGTCCGGGTGCCAGCCCCTCGGGGGTATGCATGTCGGGCGTTTTGCTGCCAGACCGTGCGCCGATCAGCAATTTTGCCGTGCAGTTCTTCAGCTTCTCGGCAAGATCGGGTGTGATGATCATGCTTTGCGGCAATGCAACCAGCGCATAGCCTGACAAATCGCTGTCCGGCCCCACGAAATCCAGATCCACCCCATACCGCCGGAATGCGGCATACCATTCACGCACGATCTGCGCGTTTGGAAACGCATCGTCATGCGGAAGGATGTCCGCAGCCCAAATCGACTCGTAATCCAGCAGCATGGCGACCTGCGCCCTGTCACAGACTTGTTCCGGCAGGTTATCGCGTTCCGCTGCAACCTGCGCCAGCTCGACCGATGCCTGATCCGGGCTGCCATCCGATCTCAGCAACGCAGTATGGAATTGTTCCTGAGCGAACTTGGCCTGGCGCCACCGAAAAAACATCACTGCCTGAGCGCCATGCGCATAGGCCGCCCACGTCCATAGCCGCACCATTCCATCCGCTGGCGAGGGGTTTTTCTCTGCCCAATCTACCGGACCTGGCTGCTGTTCCAGCACCCACATCCGGCCATTTCCCTGACTTCGGCACAGATCGCAATGAAACCCCTGATAATCCGGTGCCCCGGTGCGTAGGTACCGGTGCTTTTCCTCGTCCGTCAGCGTCGAACCCAGCATGTTTCCCAGCGGGTAACTGTCGAAACCCACGATATCCAGATCAGCACCAACGGCGTGATGATCAAACTCGAAACTGCCCGCCATGAAGTTATGCGTGATGTCCCGGCCCGGTGAAAACTGCCGCAGGATATCCACCTGGGTCCGATTGAACAGCCGCACCCGGTCCGAAGAATACCGCGCGAAATCAAGCGAATGGGTCGGGTTGGGCATGGCAACCAAACCATTCGGCAGCCCGATCTGATCAAAGTCCGAATAGACCGTGCTCCAGAAAACCGTTCCCCAAATCCGGTTCAGGTTTTCAATCGTCGCGTACCGCTCGGCCAGCCAGCGCTGAAAACCGCGGCGCGCCGCGTCCGAATAGCTGAGAACGGTATCGTGGTCATTGTATTCATTGTCGATCTGCCAGGCGTGAACATGGGGGTTCTGCCCGTAACGGCGGGCATATTCGGTGGCGATCCGGCTGGCTTCAGCCAGGTAAATATCGCTGGAGAAACAGTAATGCCTGCGCGATCCGAACCCGCGCACCCGGCCATCCGGACCCACAGGAAGGATCTCAGGATGCTGATCAATCAACCATTTCGGCGGCGCGGCAGTGGGCGTGGACATCATCACGCGCAAGCCAGCCTCGCCCAGAATGCCAATCACCTCGTCCAGCCAGCCCCATTTGAACCGCCCGCGCTCAGGCTCGATCAGACCCCACGTGAACTCGGCAATGCGCACCCAGTCCAGCCCCATGTCCGCCATCCGCGCAGCATCGTCACGCCACTGCGACGCGTCCCATTGTTCCGGGTAATAGCAGACCCCAAGTTCCAGTTTACTCATCTGTTTTCTCTTGCGGTCCGCCGCTCGATCCATTTCAGGAAACTGGCGCAGCCAAGGGTAATGACCACGTACAAAATGGCCGCAGTGTTGAACGGAGCGAAAGGCAGAAAGCTGGCGGCCTGAAATTCGCGCATGCGCTGAGTCATGTCGCGCACCGACAGAATTGACAGCAATGACGTATCTTTGATCATGGCGATGAATTCATTGCCCAATGGGGGGGTCACGATCCGCAGCGCTTGCGGCAGAATGATCAGCCGCGCAGTCTGCCAGCGCGACAGGCCCAATGATCCGCCCGCCTCGATCTGTCCTCGTGGGATGGCCTCGATGCCGGACCGGAAGATTTCGGCCATATAAGCCGAATAGCCCACCGAAATGGCGATGATACCTCGGGTCATATTGGTCATGTCGATGCCGCCGCCAGTGGCATCCTTTACCGCGCCCGCCAGCGGCAGACCGATGTAAAGGATGATCACCAGCATCGGTATGCCCCGGATCGTGTCCACAAAGAACTCGGCCCCGACCGCAAGAGGATGCAGTTTGTGCTGCGCCCCACCTATCGTCAGGGTCAGAAGCAGAAAGCCGAAAACCGCAAAGGCCAGCGCCGGGTTTCGGTATTTGTCGGGCAAAAAGCTGGTCTGCCAGATCACCGGGTACCCTTTGGTATTTGTCCCGGCGGGAACAAAGGCACCCGACACGCTGTCCACGGACTCGATCTGATCCAGCGCGCTGACGGCATCCGGTGCACTGCGAATGCGATATTGCTGACCTTCGCCGCCCTCGAATTCGCCAAACCGAATGATGTCTGCCTGCGCCTGCGGCGTACCGCGCACAATGGCAATGCGGGCCTCGGTTGTACCGATCAGTTCATAGCTGACCTGCGGCTGCATGAAGAAAAAGGCCGAGGCTGCCAGCAGGGCCAGACTGATCGAGCCATAGACCATCGTTGTTCTGGCCTTGGGCTTGAAAGACTGCAATCCGACCCAGATCAGCCCCAGGATCGCGGCAAAGATATAGGCAAATATTGCCGCCCGGAAGGTGATTGCGACACCGGTCGCAAACTGCCAGTGCGCCATGAACATCAGATAAAACAGTGCGGCACCGGTAAGAATCTCTAACCCCAACCGGACATAACCGCGCATGGCAGGTGGCAGGTTTGGCGAAATCAGGATCACGGCCACCAAAGCCGCATAGACGCAAAGCAGTACCTGCAAACCGCTCTGAACCTGTTGAACCACTTCCGGGAACAGTACCCATGTCTGTTCTGATCGGTCGATCAGTGCTGACGTGTTTTCGCTGAGTGAGTGAAAGAACACGGATTCGGCAAATGGCATCAAAATTTGTGGGGCCACGAAGCCCAGAACCGCCAGCGCTGCGGCCGCTGGCAATGCCGCCAAGGCCGCACCGCGCAACCACAAGGGCGCGACCGTCTGAAACCGGGCGTTGCGGGCGCAAAGATAACCCAGCGCGGCCACTGTCAGGATCAGCAGGAACCCGACAAAGATCGCGCCTGCATTGTTGCCAATACCCAGAATGGCAATCAGGGATCGCAGATATTTTGAAGACGTTGCAAAGAGATAGATGATAAACGGAGCCGCGGCGAGCAATACAAGATTGCTCGGCCGGATCGAGCTGAGGCGGGACATGGGATTTCTTCGACCTCTCTGCAGGGGTTGGATCCGGCGGTCAGAACCGCCGGACCATCTGTTCGTTCAGAAGATCACTCAGTACTCCAGTACTTGCCGACCAGGGCGTCCAGCGTGCCATCTTCCTTGATCGCCGCCAGCCCTTCGTTGATCGCGTCAACGGTGGCGTCACCTTCCTGAAACACGATGCCCAGCGGATCGGACTGCAGACCGGTGATGCCCACGGTCAGTTCACCTGCAAACTCCTGCTCGTAAGCCGCAGCCGAAGTTCCGTCGATGATGACGCCCTGCACATCGGCGTTCTGCAGTGCCAAAATGGCGGCCGAGAAATTATCATACAGGCTGACATTCTCACGCCCAACCAGTTCTTCGGCCAACTGTGCATTGGTGGTACCGGTTTGCGCCGCCAGTTTCTGGCCGCCAGCCTTGAAGTCATCCAGTGTCATGTCAGAGTTATCGACCTGCAGCAGGATGGCCTGGCTGACCACGATATAGGGGTCTGAGAAATCCATGGTTTCTTCGCGTTCCGGCGTGATCGACACGCCCGAGATCACCAGATCGAATTCGCCCTGTTGAAGCGCCGCAAAGATGCCGTCCCAGGCGGTGTTCACGAAGTTCGGAACGCAATTCACCTTTTCACAGATCGCGTTCATCACATCCACGTCAAAACCAACGATCTGGCCCGTGGATTCATCAACGGTTTCCATCGGTGGATAGGTGGCATCGGTTCCGATTTTGAGCACGCGCCCTTCCAGATCGGCGGCCATGGCCACGGGTGCGGTCAGCGCGGTCAGCGCCGCTGCGGCAAACAAGTTCTTGAACATTTTCGTCTACTCCTCTGTTGGTTCAGTTTGTGTGCGCCGTTTGCGGCGCGGCAGTGTCAGGTTGCCGCTCGATCAATCTGGCCCTGATCTTTTTTTGTGTCCTTGTGGGGTCAGCCCCCTCCAGCGTTTTCAGCATGTACTCGCCCAGCAATTGGCTGGTCTCTTCGATCGGCACATAATAGGTGCTGGGTGGCGGAACGAAGTACCGACTGAGTTGCAGGTCATCGGTCGAGATGACCACAAGATCCCGTCCAACCTTTACACCGGCGCGATGCGCGCCGGACAATACACCAAGCGTCATCGCTTCGTTTGCGCATATGCAGGCGCTGGGTCGGTTCGGCAGGCGCATCAGATCATCGAAAACCCGCTGCCCCGTTTTTGCAGTGACCGGACCGTTGAAGATCAGTTCCGGCTCTACCGGCAAGCCCCCGGCCAACAGCGCTGTGGCATAGCCTTGCTGTCGTTGCGTCGCATAAATCAGGTTCTTTGGCGGGTTGGCCAAGGCGATACGTCGGTGCCCAAGCCGGATCAGGCGCGCCGTTGCATCATGCGCTGCGGCCTGACTGTCCAGATCGACGTAGGCATGTGGGGCTTTGCTTTCGCTCATGCCCATGGTGACGAAGGGAAAGTCTTTTTTCTGCAGGAACGCGATGCGCGGATCGTCGTGTAATGTACCGGAAAAGATCACACCATCGGCCAGACCGTCCTGAACAATCCGGCCCAGTTTTGCCATCGCATCTGTGACGTCCGAGACGCTGAACACACTCAACTCATACCGCGACCCCTGAAGGGCACTGGAGATTCCAGCCACGATACGGGTGAATTCCACCCCTTCCCACTCATCGGCCGTGTCCGGGGATACGCTGACCAAAACCGCAATGCGATAGGATTTATTGGTGCGCAGTTTCAGCCCGTCCAGATTGACCCGATAGCCCATTTTGGCCGCGGCGGCCTGGATCACTTCGCGCGTTTCCGCCTTGACCGACGCCGCCCCGCGCAGCGCATTGGAAACGGTTCCCACCGAATAGCCGGTTTGTCTGGCTATCGACTTGATCGTCGCCCGCGCCATTACCCGACCCCGGCCAAAAACCGGTCGCGCAGGAAACGACGGCCAGAGTTCAGTATTTCTGAGTGGTTTTGCGTGTCGTCATGTTCAACAAAAATGTCAGTGCAGGCACTGTCGGCCAGGGCCTGCAACACCAGCGCCCAGTCGACCAGCCCCTGCCCCGGCGCACACCAGAGATCACCCTCGGGCCCGGCTCGGGGCTTCACGTCCTTTGCGTGCGCCGACGTTATCCGGTTGGAATATCGGTTCAGTAGATGGTGGGGTTCAGAAACGGCAGATGCCAGCCATCCGATATCCGGCTGCCAATACAACGCCTTTCTGGACAATATGATATCCAGCGGCGTTTCACCCCTGGGGCCGACCATTTCAAAGTCATGGTTGTGATACGCCAGACATATGCCGTGCTCAGCCAGACGCGCGGCCCAGTTTGCCAACTGGCCCGACACTACCCACCATCCCTGGGCAGTGTCGGGCCTGGCCTCGGGCGCCAGCCAAGGCATGACGGCCACTCGGCATTCCAAACCCTTCAGCAAGGTGATGATTTCTTCGAACCGGCTTTCGAAGTCTTCCCATTCAAAATGTGCCGACCGAACCTTCAATCCGGATTGCCCCACCTGCTTTGTCATTTCCGATACAGAGAGACCGTGAAACCCGACCGTCTCAACATCGGCAAATCCGCAGTGCGCGACCAGATCAAGCTGAGATCGTAAATCGCCAAGCTGGCGCACGGTATATAGCTGGGCTGATATCCGCATTTACACCGGTTTAAGTTCATTGAAACGTTTCAAACATCGTGAAACAACCCGCCATTCTTTGTCAAGCACCGAAAAAAGCTGATGTCCCGACCGGATTCCAAGACGGGTATTTGAGCAGAAGAAGTCATTTTTGACTGCGCATACATCTGGATTGCCGCAAAAGGACCTGATAAATGGTAGCGCAATCATTCCCGACCCCGGCAGGTTCCGAGCATGAATTTCAAACGCAGCGACTTTCCCAAAGATTTCCTCTTTGGCGTGGCGTCACCTGCCTGCCACGGCGAGGAAGCCAACAGGGATGATCCGCGTCTGGTCGGGCAAGAAACACTTCCGGCTTCGACCGAAAACTTGGCTGGTTCGGCGTATGGCCCCCTCAGCAAGCTGGAACAGTGGCTCGATCCGGTAAGCGAGGCCGGGTTTGACGGCTTGGCTTTCACGGTCAGCTGGACACGGGTGATGCCCGAAGGCCGCGGCGCGGCCAGTCCGGATGGTCTTGATTACTATGACCGGTTGGCAGACGCTTTGCTGGACCGTGGCATACGCCCCTGCGCCACCCTTTTTCACCAGGGTTTGCCCACGGCGCTTGCGGACCTGGGAGGTTGGCGAAATCGCGATGTTGCCGGCTGGTTCGCTGACTTCACGGAAGTCATAATGGGCCGTGTCGGCGACAGGATGTACAGTGTCGCCCCAATTTGCTCGCCACAGGACGTTATTGAATCAAATCGCCAAAGCCCTGGACAGCGCTTTACACGGACTACGGCGCGTACCATGCACCATCTGCTGTTGGCGCACGGGCAGTCGATCCAGTCCATGCGCGGACTGGGCATGACCAATCTTGGCGTCATGCTGGATGTCGATCAGGCTGAAATTGCGACTACTGATAACCAAGGAGAGCGCACAGTCGGGAATGGCTCCCGATCACACGTGCGCTATATCAACAACGCCCTGTTCCGCAAAACCTATTCCGCAGACGAACCGGACAAGTTGGAGCAACTGCTGCCACATGGCTGGCAGGATGATTTCGAAACGATTGGCGCGCCGATAGATTGGTGTGCCCTCAACTGTGTTTCGTGCGAAGTCGTCGATCCACCAGACGGGCTTGAACAGAAAATCAGCCCCGAACTGCCGAAGCTTCTGTTACACATACAACAGGAATACACCGGCGACCTGCCCATCTATGTCACCGACGGCATTCGGCGGAAGCTCGGTCAGCGCGCAGTTGAACAAGGGACCGAACGCCTGAACCAAGCTCTTGGAGCGGTTCAATCTGCAATGGGTCAAGGCGTGCCGGTCGAAGGGTTTTTCGCCCGAACCTTGCCTAGCGATGACAAGTTTGCAGAAAACGGATCCTTCGAAGCAACAAAGAACGCGTTGTCAAATGTAGAGGTTCTGGCGCGTCCCATGGCGCAGCCTGCCGGTCGCATGCACGAACATTGGAACCTGGTTGCCGATATCGGTGGGACCAACACCCGGCTCGGAGTGATTTCGAACGGGCAACTGACCGAATTGCGAAAACACCCGACCGGCAATCTTTCCCAATTGCTCACGGCCTTCCACGAGATGAGGGACGACATCGGAACCGACCCGCGCGCGGTGGTCGCGGCCGGGGCCGGGCCGGTAAAAAATGGAACGATCCGGTTGACCAACGCCCATCTGGACCTTTCCGAAACAGACATCGGGCGGGCAACGGGCGCGAAGAATACATTCGTCATTAACGACTTCACCGCGGCCGCCTGGTCGGTAGCGGAAATCTCATCAAGTGATGTCGATGTCCTGCAAGGGTCCGAAACACCTCCGCCCGGAACCCGGCTGGTGGTTGGACCGGGCACTGGTCTTGGCGTTGGCGCCTTGCTCTACTCGGAAGGGCGCTACCATACCGTGTCGGGCGAAGGCGGCCATATCGGCCTCTCTCCGCGCCATGATGACGAGGTCGAGGTCTTCCGCGCTGCCCGAAGCATCGCGCCCGATTGTTTCTTTGACGACAGTCTGGTGCTGGAAGCCGAGATGTTTCTGAGCGGCACCGGCCTGCCGGTTCTGTATCAGGCTATTGGCCTGGCCGCGGGTCATGCCGGCACGCCAAAACGCAACGCCCGGGACATCCTACAGGATGCACGTGCGCAAACTGATCCGTTCGCGGTGAAGGCGGCGCAAATGTTCACCACGCATCTTGGCGCCATGATGGGCGATCTGGCGGTGACCCTCATGCCATTAGGTGGCGTTTATCTGGTTGGCGGTGTGGCAGAAAAGAACCGCTGGCTGTTTCGTGACGCATTCTGTGCGGCCTTCAACGCAGGTGGCCGCTTCAGTGAGTTGCGCCGGTCGATGAACCTCTATGTTTCAGAGCAGGCTGAATTCGGCATAATCGGAGCAAACAACTTCTGCAAAAACGCCCTGCGCGACAAGGGCATCTGATCTCCAATCCGAAAGGACCCCTATCTTGATCCTGTGTTGTGGCGAAGCTTTGATTGATATGATTGCCTCTCCGACGCTGTCCGGGGAACAGGGGTTTGTGCCCCATTCCGGCGGTGCCGTTTTCAATACGGCCATTGCACTGGGTCGTCTTGGGGCGCCGGCCGCGATGCTGACAGGTTTGTCTACGGACATGTTTGGCCGACAACTGGAAAAGGCGCTCAACGACAGTCATGTCGATACCACGCATCTGATAACATCAGACCGCCCAACAACGCTGGCCTTTGTGCAATTGCAGAACGGGCAAGCCACATACAGTTTCGTTGACGAGAACACCGCAGGACGCATGCTGCGCCCGGAAGACATGCCAGAACAGCTGACAACGGTATCAGCAATGTATTTCGGCGGGATAAGTCTGGCGTGTGAGCCTTGTGCTGATGCGTATGCCGCGTTGCTTGACCGCCACGGATCGGATCGCGCTGTCATGCTGGATCCGAATATCCGCCCGGGCTTTATCAAGGAACCGACCAGATACCGCACCCGCCTGAACCGCATGATTTCGCAAACCGATATCCTCAAGGTTTCGGACGAAGATTTGAACTGGATCATACCGGGCCCGGAACTTTTGGAAGAAAAGGTTCCTTTGCTGCTGCAGGCCGGTCCTGCCGTGGTTTTGGTCACTCGGGGCAGCGACGGCGCTTCCGGGTATCTTGCTGATGGATCGAACGTCTCGGTGCCAGTGAAACCGGCAGAGGTGGTCGACACGGTAGGCGCCGGCGACACATTCAATGCAGGCGTGTTGGCCCAATTGAACGGGTCGGGTCACCTGACCAAACCGCGCTTGCGTAATCTGTCCGGCACCCAGTTGCGCGCGGCCCTCGAAATGGGGGCCGAAGTAGCTGCCGTTACCGTATCCCGCGCCGGGGCAAACCCGCCATGGCAGCACGAGCTATAAGAAAAGGAAGGTCTTTCGTGAAACGATCCGAAATCAATCGCATCAAGGCAGAAGCGCAGGCCTTCATCCAGTCTTTCGGGGCGGTTCTGCCACCCTTTGCGGACTGGTCGCCCGATAAAATCCGCAGCCCGCAAGCTGCAGGTATCCGCGAACGAGGGCTGGGCTGGGATATCACCGATTACGGACAAGGTCGGTTTGATGAACTGGGCCTGTTTCTGTTCACCCTGCGCAATGGCGACGTGACCCAACTAAATCAGGGGCGTGGCATGCTGTATGCCGAGAAACTGCTGATTTCGCGGGACAAACAGCTTTCGCCCATGCACCGGCATATCATCAAGGCTGAAGACATCATCAACCGTGGTGGTGGTGACCTGGTTATGGAAATCTATGGATCTGACGCCGGGGGCGGCATAGACCGCGATAATGCCGTGACCGTACCCAGCGACAGTTGCCCCGTGACAATCCAACCGGGCGAGCATCTGCGGCTGAAACCGGGCCAGAGTGTCACACTCATGCCCGGTATCTGGCATGCTTTCTGGGCGGAACAGGGCGATTGTCTGATTGGTGAGGTGTCCACGGTTAATGATGACCGTACCGACAACGTGTTCGAAGATCCCATTCCCCGCTTCGCCTCAATTGAGGAAGACGTGGCCCCCGACTTTTTGCTGGTTGCAGACTATTAAATCAGGTGTCGCCGGGCAGTCCGGCGTTGCTGAGACTGCGCAGCAGTTTCTGCTTGAATGCTTCATCCAGTTGCCAGATAGAGAGTGTTTTCAGCGCGTTGGCGGAAAACTCCGGCTGAAGTCTCAGCAGGTCACGGATTGCAGCCTTGGCGCGATCCGGCTGACCGGCTTCGTGACTGAGGGCGGCGCGCCACAGATGCGTCCAGAAAAAATCCGGCATCTCGATCTGGTTCAGCTCGGTCAGGGCCTGTTCGAATTCACCCTGATCAAACAGGTAGAAGACACGCGGGAACCGATACCAATGGGGGTAAACCGGATTCAGCGCAATCGCGCGATCCACCAGTGCCAACCCCTCATCCCAGTCTCCGCCGAAGGCCCGGCGCATACCATAATGTGCCAAGATGGCCGCATCATTTGGATTAAGGTCAATTGCTGCCGCACCCGACTTCCGGAAACCATCCATGTCACCCATGACAAACCTCAGGTTCGCCAGCATCAGATGAGCCGTCGGTAGGTTGGGATCGATCTGCAACGCCCGGCGCGCAGCCACGTTTGCAGATTGCAGTACCTGAGTGCGATCGCCACCCAGATTGAACCGGACCTGCTGCAGATAAAGGTTCGACAGAACCGCCCATGCCTCGGCGTAGTCAGGATTTTGGTCAACCGCTTTCAGAATGCAGGATTTGACCTCGGCGTGGCGACTGAGGTTTATGCGGATCTGATAGGCGTAATACTCGAGAACGCAGTCATAGGCGTCCCGGTTTCTGGGCGGTTTACGGGCTGCGGACCGCATCGCGTCATGTGTCAGCAATCCGTATTTGCCGGCCAACTGCCCGGTAACGTCCCGGACTATCTGATCCTGAGCACGATAGATCTCGGACGGGGACCGCCCGACAGAATAACTGCGCACCCAGACATACCGCGCCTCGGCCAGATTGATCAGCCGCGCTGACAAGCGCAGGGAATCTCTGGTTTCCAGAACGCTGCCTTCAAGCGCGTAGTCCGCTTTGAATTCAGTCCGGAGCGTCTGCGGGTCGGTGTCGCCGCCCCGAAAACGGCCAACCGTCCCCAGTGGCAGAACCCACAAATCGTTGAAACTGATCAGTTCGGTCGTCAGTTGTTGCGTAATGCCATCAGCCAGAACCAAGGACGCCTCGCCCAATGAGTCAAACGGCAAGACCGCAATGATTGGCCCCTTGGGCAACCCCGGGTCTCGTTCCGAGGGCGGGTCATACAAGACAGACCATCCCGCCCAGATCACTGCACATACCATCCCAAGGCACGACGCCAGAATTATTCTGGTGGATCGCGACCGGCCTTCCTTTTTCATAGGCTCTGATGCGGGTTGAACAGAACTGGGTTGGGCAAACGTCATCCGTTCGAACCGCGGCGCATAACCGCCCTTGGGAATGCTGAGACGTATCGGATCGTCGCGACCAGGACCGGCATAGAACCCATCGATGTCCTGACGTAGACGGCGCGCTTCAAGCCGGACAACCGGATCGGATTGCTGATCGAAACTGGCATCGCGGTCAAAGACCGACATGGCAATCGACACGCCCTTGATATGGCCGGCCCGGCC
This sequence comes from Ruegeria sp. D4, assembly GCF_056534475.1. Classification (NCBI taxonomy): domain Bacteria; kingdom Pseudomonadati; phylum Pseudomonadota; class Alphaproteobacteria; order Rhodobacterales; family Roseobacteraceae; genus Ruegeria; species Ruegeria sp. D4. The sequence continues at coordinate 16,229 of NZ_JBQFPJ010000014.1, read as the reverse complement.
GGCCAGGTATTCGTCGACCACATACGCCAAAAAGGCCCTGCGCTGGGGCGTCGCTGAAAACTCTGGGTGGTCAAGAAGGCGCTGCAGCTGCGTGCGGATATCCCGCTCTGATATGGCCAAATCCGGCATCCAGTTCTGAAAAATGGTTTTGTTATCGGCTCTTATGGCAAATGTTTCGCCGCTTTTACGTCTACTACCGCCCAGGTAGCAACATGTTCGCACTTCACGAGCGCGCGCGAATGCATAACAGCCTTTGCTTCAACAGGAGTTGCTGCAGGTGATCGGTTTGTCTTTCCAAACTTCCACGAATGCGGAACGGAACATCTGAACACGCTCCTGAAAACCACGATCGAGCATTTATCAATTGGAGCTGCCCAACCTATGGCACGTCGACACATTCTGGCCCATTCCACCGCTTTGCCGACTGTCTCCGCCAGTCTTGTAGCCGCACAGGAGCATTTTGATCCCAAGGGCAAACTGCCCTCGGAGTTCACGGTCAAGTTTCAGGAAAAATTGCGCAACACCCTGCCGTTCGAGGATCAGCGGGATTTTGAAGAAAGCCGTAAAGGCCTGATCGCCCTTCCCGATTATCGCCAGATCACGACCGAGGACGGAACTGTGGCCTGGGATATCGGCAGCTATGACTTCCTGCTGGAAGACGGACAGGAGTTCGATTCGATCCACCCGTCGCTGCAACGTCAGGCAGTTTTGAACATGAACTACGGCCTGTTTGAAATTCTGGAAGGCCAGATCTATCAGGTGCGTGGCTTTGACCTGTCGAATATTTCCTTTATTCGCGGCGAAAACGGCTGGATCATCTTTGACCCGCTGGCGTCGAAGGAAACCGCCGCGGCCGCATTGAAACTGCTGAACGACACGGTGGGTGAGTTGCCGGTCAAAGCGGTGGTTTATTCACACTCTCACGCCGACCACTATGGCGGTGTGCGCGGTGTCATTACCGACGAAGATGTCGCCAATGGCGTTGAAGTCATCGCGCCTGCCGGTTTCATGGAACATGCTGTTTCCGAGAACGTTTACGCAGGCAATGTGATGAACCGCCGGCTGTTCTTCCAATACGGCGTTCTGCTGCCGCGAAATCCTTACGGCCATGTGGACCAGTCGATCGGCAAGAACATCTCGGCCGGAACCACCGGCCTGATTGAACCGACCCGCTATGTCTCGGATGACTATGAAGAGATCACCATCGACGGCGTGCGCATGATCTTCCAGAACACACCGGGTACCGAGGCCCCGGCGGAGATGAATACCTACTTCCCCGACCTCAAAGCATTCTGGGCGGCTGAAAACATCACCGGCACCATCCATAACATCTACACTCTGCGCGGTGCGCTGGTCCGTGATGCGCTGAGCTGGTCCAAGCATATCAACGATGCGCTTTACGAATTCGGGCAGGATGCCGAACTGATGTTCGCCTCGCACTCATGGCCGCGTTTCGGCAATGATCGTATTCAGGACGTGATGCGGGCACAGCGCGACACCTATGCCAACCTCAACAACGGGGTTCTGAACCTGGCCAACAAGGGCGTGACCATCAATCAGGTCCACAACGTCTATGAGGTGCCGCAGAGCCTTCAGGATCAATGGGCGGCACGCAGCTATCATGGCTCGGTCGAGCATAACAGCCGCGCAGTGATTAACCGCTATCTGGGTTATTGGGATGCCAACCCGACGACGCTGACGCCCCTTTCGCCCGAAGACAGCGCACCATTGTTTGTCGAGATGATGGGCGGCGCCGAGCTGATCATGGCAAAAGGTCAGGAACTGGTGGCTGCCGAGAGATATCTCGAAGCGACAGAGATCCTCAACAAACTTGTCTACGCCGAGCCGCAGAACCAGACCGCCAAGGACTTGCTGGCCGATGCCTTCGAACAGATTGAATATCAGAAGGAAAGCCCCTCGGTCCGCAACTCGTTTCTGGGGGCGGCCTATGAACTGCGCAATGGTATCCCTCAGGGCGCCACCATCGAAACCACCGGCCCGGATACGATCAAGGCCATGCCGACAAGCATGTGGTTGGACTTTCTTGGCATCCGCGTCAACAGCGCCAAAGCGGCAGGGATGGAGTTCACGATCAATCTGACGATCCCCGATCGGGACGAAAACATCGTGGTCGAGATGAGCAACGCCACGCTGACCCACATCGTGGGCCAAAAAGCTGATGACGCCGACCTTTCGATTGCTCTGAACCGTACCGACCTGGAACAGGTCATGACCGGAAAGCGGAAGCTGACAGATATGCTGGCGGACGGAACGGCGAAGTCCGAAGGCAATGCGGATCTGGTGGCGCAACTGGCCTCAACTCTGGACCAGATCGATCTGGGGTTTGAGCTGATGCCCGGGACCGGCGCGCAGGACCTGACGGCCCCTGCCAACGATTTTGCTCAGCCACCCCTTGCGAACTCCAACGGCGGCTGATTCCCCGATCAGCCAACCGGTTCCTTATCACACCGAACCGGCAACGTTGTGGAGGCAGGTTTGTCCTGCCGAAAGACGGGCTGCCCCAGCGGCCCGTCTTTTTCGCCTTTCTTGTGAGGCTAGAATGTCTTTTTTGCCGCCGAACGCCACCACAGGGACGTGCGTGAAATCAGACCTCATCCGCAAAACAATGGCGCTTCGTGAGCCTTCAGGCCCCCGCAATCAACGATCTTCAGGTTGGTTCCAGTCCGGAAGTCAGCCCACCATGATGCTGGCTTCGTGTTTTTTCAGAACCCGCGCCGCCGTCGGGCCGTAGTTCCTACAAACGCCATCGGCAATCTCGGGAAAAATCTCGACGATCTCGTTCCAGGACTCCTCTGAGAAGCCTCGCGCGGCGATGTCACCGGGATAAAGGCTTTCAGAAAACGCGCCATTTGAATGCACGATTTCATGCCTGTCGAAGATGAAATGGAAATAGGTTACCTGCGACACGTCCGCCGCGACTGACACGCCGGGTAAGCCCAGCAAATGCTTGGCCGCGACCAGCACCGCCTGGTCACCAAAGTGGATTTCATTGACAGGCTTCGTCACCAGCATCCGGTGGTTTGGCGATACCATCAGATCCGACGACGGAGAGTTCGGCGCGAGTGCCCCTTGCGCTATCCGGATCGGTGTCAGATGCCGCTGCGCGGACAAATCCAGGGTGCGTGATCCGATCCATCGAATTTTCCTGGCCTGCCCGTCCGCTGTATCAACCAGATCTCCGGCCATCAGGCTTTCGACAGGCCTTGAACCGTCTGGTGTGCCGATCAGGGTACCTTTCACGAAACAGGGTACATCGACAATTGCGTCGGGGTCAGTGGTATCCGGCGCGTTTCCTGGCGTTACATTTGAGATTGAGAACGGGTAGTTGGTGCCCGGAACAAGCGGTTCGGACGTGATATAACCGGCCAAGGTGCCGTCGACCTCGACCCGGAACACGTCGATCGTTCCGCCGCCCGGTTTGAAAAGCTGATAGGATTCTTCGAGGTAGATATTGCCACTCAGGAACGTGACAGACCCGTCCAGACTGGTCACGTCGCCTGTCTGCGTCAGGTCATCGCCAACTTCGTTGTTGAATCTGTCACCGTTGAAATCCGTGCCATTGTCCGGCGCGCCATTGACCAGCGTCCCTCCAGCGCCGTCAACCACCGAAAACAACACCCGGTCCGCATTCGGGTCATACGTATTGGACAGCGTGACACCGCCGCCAAAAAACGAGACGGTTATTACGCTGGGATCATACCCGATATACGAATAATTCGCCATAAAGTGACCTCACGCTCGCGAAACACGCTTCATTTGTTATACTGAGTTAAGTTGGGCTTAAATAAGGAACTTTTGTGCAGCAGAACCGATCACACATGTCCACGAAGTTGCTACCTTGCACGCCAATCAATTAATTCTTGATGAACAGAGACCCCGGACACCAACCGCGAGGCTCAGGTAGCCAAACAGAACACCGGGGCAGAAGGGTCCAAAGGGATGGTCACAAAAGCAGAGCTTGAACAGCAGGTTGCTGAGTTAAAGCGCCAATTGGCGGAGTATTCCCGCAACGAGAAGCCGATTGAACATCGCGAAACCAATGACCCACAGACACCTGATCACGAGATAATATCAGAAGCTTGGGCCGAAAATCTGCGACATCTTCCCGGGCAGATCGAAGATGTGCTGACCGAACTGGAAGATTTGCCCCACAAAAAGCCGATCCTGTTTGCCCTTGGTGTCTTTGCCCTTGGGTATTTGATTGGCCGGTCTCGGTAGGAGCGTATCATGAGCCGTATTTCCAGAAACTTGTCGATCGTCCTACGTTCAGAACGGCTGATTGCCCAGCGGCAATTTACCATCGCGGCGCGCCGAACCGGGCTTTATGCTGCGGCCGGTCTGGCCGTGGGGCTGGCTGTGATCATGCTGAATGTCGCAGGCTATTTCGCATTGTCAGAAACACTATCGAAACCGCTGTCGGCGCTTCTGGTTGCCGCAGCGAACCTTGTGTTGGCGGTTTTGCTGGCCCTCTTTGCCAAATCAATGTCCTCGCAGTCCGACAGTGAAACAGTGACTGAATTGCGCGACATGGCGCTGGCAGACATCGAAGAAGAAATCCGCGACGGGCTGACACAGGCGCAGGACGCGATTACGCATGTCAAAAAGATGTCACGGGACCCTTTTGGGACAATCGCGCCCGAACTGGCCGCCGTAATTGTGAAGATACTGGCGCGACGCGCTTCCGATCGCTCAAAAACGGACCAGAAAGCCTCAGAGTCCAAGACTGACGCCTAATCTAACTAAACGAACGGCCGCTACAGAGGTCGAAATGTCCTTCGCCGATGCCCTCGCGCCTACAGGCATGCGAGGGTCACAGTCGAATGGCCAAAGGTTCCCAAGCGCACTCCGGACGGAAGCAGCGCGCTTTAGGCTGCAGGTTCACTGGCAGGAACAATGCCCTGCGCGACCCATAGGTCGAATATCTCCAGGGCGGTGATGCAGAATTCCGGGTCATTGATATGGGCGTCCAGTGCGGTTGCCTGAACCGAAGGTGCGACGGTAGTTGTCAGAGCCTCAATAAACGCGCTCAGGCCATCTGGGTCGTGACAATCTCCACCCGGGCGGTCCCATTCCTCGATGCCGCCGCGCGGTATGATCAGATGGGTGGGCGCGGGACTTTCGCCAAGGCGCTTGTTCAGTTCGTGGGCAATTTCGCGCCGCTCGTCAGCAGTGTAGTAGGTGTTCTTGACCAATTTGTTGTGGGTGTGGATCGGACGGTTCAAAAACCGTTCCGGGATGTCTTGCCAGCCCGCAAAATCGATCAGGTCCATGCAGCCCGGGGCCACGATCTGCGGAATGCCGGCCCGCCCTGCCCCGCGATGCCGGTCCTTGCCTGCGTTCACAACGGAACCGGCCAGCAGATTGCCCAATTCGCACCCGGCAAAGTCCATAACGCAGACAAAGCCGTTTTGGCCTGCGATCTGTTCAAAGGCCATGCCGCCCATGCCCATGGCATGAAATACGGCAACTTCATAACCGCGCTCTTCCAACGCAGGTTTGAGTGTCTTGATGTATTTGAGGCATGAGGTCCCCAATGAGGTGACACCCACCATCGGACGCCCGCTTTTGGCCGGTTCTGCCGCGCGCGCGGCCCCCAAAACGGCGCCTGCCGCCTGTGACAGCGACGATTTGCAGATCGCATTCAACCCATACAACCCCCCGGCCCAAAGGATCATCTGGATGTCCGGCGAAAGACGCTCGGCCGGGATCAGGGCCGAGAAGGACACGGTCGAGACGACGTATTTGGGCACTCCGATGGGCAACGATTGACAGACATCCAGCGCAAGATCGGTACCCATGGTGCCGCCCAGTATGATCACACCGTCAATCAGGCCCTGATCGTGCAAGCGGCGGGTCAGGACACAGGCCCCGGCGGACATGATCTGCATAGCCACATGTTCGCTGCCGCTGTCTATGGCAGCCTGAATCGAGCTACCACCCGCCTTGGCCACATCATGTTTCGAATAGTCGGTGGGATTGGCGGGGTCGCCCAGAACACTGACGTCCAGGGTCAGCACACCACCGCCCAAGGAACGGATCTTTGCCGCCATGAACTCCAACTCGTCGTTTTTGGTGTCATATGTCCCAACGACAAGGATCGTCTTGTCCGCCATGAGGTCCTCCGCTGAATTTTAATTAACATATTAAGAACTGGGCTGCGCAATTGTCAATTGAGCTTCCCTGGTCTGGTGTCAGCCCCGCATCAACTCTCCTTTGGGGTCGTAGTACGGCGCAAACTGAACCCTTAGCGGGTACATTTCCCCGGCGATTTGAACGTCAAAGCCGCCCTCGTCGATCCAGGCCTTTGTGACACCTTCCTCATGGTGCAGGCTGGCCAAACCGACCATCGCCTGCAACCGGAAGCCCCAGTCGCCCGAGGTGACATGCCCCACAATCCTGCCGTTCTTCCACACAGGCTCGTTGTGAATCAGATACGGACCGGTTTCAGCATCCAGGTCGTCAACTTTGCAGGATACGGTGCGGTGCGCAGTCGCGGCACCGCCAGCCTTCTGTTCAGTCAGAACGTCCATGCCAAGGAAGTCTTCCTCTTTGTCCAAAGCCACCGCAAACCCCAGCCCGGTTTCATAAGGCGTGTCATCCTCGGCGATATCATGCCCGAAATGTCGGAAGCCCTTCTCGAGCCTACACGCGTTCATGGCGAACATTCCCATATGGAGCATTCCGTGCGGTTTGCCCGCCGCAATCAGCGCTTCATAGACACCAGCGACGAACTCGGTGGGTATCATCAGCTCGTACCCGAGTTCACCAATGAACGAGCGCCGAATAGCCCACCCTCGGGCATAAGCCATGTCGATTTCTCGCGCCGCGCCAAAGGGGAAGGCCTCGTTCGACAGGTCATCGCCCGAGATGGCAGACAGAATGTCGCGCGATCTTGGACCGTGGATCGTGATCAGGCCATAGCCCGAGGTCGCGTCGAGCTCCTCGAACCGCCAGCCCGGTTCGGCGTGATCCTTGATCCATGCCTGATCGCGCATCTGGCTGGGATGGCCTGTAATCACCATGAAACAGTTCTGTGCAGTTCTGGTCACGGTCACATCGGCCTCGATCCCGCCGCGCGCGTTCAGGAACTGGGTGTAGACCGAGGTGCCGACCGCGACATCCATCTGCGCGCCGCAGACCTTGTTCAGCGCTTTGACAGCGTCCGGACCCTGCACCTGAATTTTCGAATACATTGATTGATCGATCAGCACAGCAGCATCCCGGGCGGCCAGACATTCGGCGCTGACGTGCGGTGCCCAGTCTTTGCGCCGCAGACTCGGTTCTTCGTTCCAACCCTTTTTTTCGGGGTCGTAGTACATCGGCACCTCCCAGCCGATCCGCTCGGCAAATGTCGCGCCTGCCTCTTTCAGCCGATCATGCAACGGCACCCGACGCACGCCGCGGGCCGAATGGACCTGCCGTCCGACCCAGTTGACGCCATAATGGAAGCCCACTGACTCGGCGCTGCGGTCATGATTGTATTTGGTATTGCGCTGGAATGGGTGCGCCCGGCGGGCCAGCATCGGGCCCATGCCCCGCGACGGAGCGCCGTCGGTCATCCATTCCGCCATTGTCAGACCAACACCACCCGAGTTAAGGATTCCGTTCGAGTTCATGCCGGCGGCGACAAACAGTCCTTTGATTTCGCTGGTCGGACCCAGATAGGGACATCCATCGGGTGTAAAACTCTCGGGCCCGTTGAAAAATGTCTGTATGCCCATCTCGCCCAGTGCAGGCATGCGTTCGAACATCTTCTCAAGATTCGGTTCGACGTGTTCCATGTCAAACGGCAGCTCGTCGAATTCGAAGTCTTCGGGGATGCCGTTCCTGCCATAGGGCTTGCCATGCTTTTCGAATGACCCGATCAGCAGCTTGCCAGTGTCTTCTTTCCAATAGGTCCGCTCTTCGGCGATGTTCAAAATCGGCTGGGTCCTGAGCAGGCCGTCCACAAGTTCGGTGACAATATAGAAATGTTCAGTCGCGTGCAGCGGCACGGTTACTCCGTGTGCCTTGGCAAACAGGTGGCTCCACATGCCGCCCGCCAGCAACACCTTGTTGGTCGCAATCACGCCCCATTCTGTGTCGACACCAACCACCTTGCCATCCCGGATGACAAGACGATCAACCCTGGTGTTTTCGAACACCTGTGCCCCCATGGCCCGCGCGCCCTTGCTAAGCGCGACCGTGACGTCAAGCGGGTTCACCTGGCCATTCGACGGAACAAAGAATGCGGATTTCACGTCATCGGTTTCGATCCATGGCCATTTCTCTTTCAACTCGTCGCGGGACAGCATGAAGGTCTCGATCCCCATGCGGGCTGCGTGGTCGTGGCTGCGCAGCAGTTGTTCGTGGCGCACATCGCCGATTGCCAGATTGATCGTGCCGTTTGGCTTGTAGCCGGTCGCCTGTCCGGTTTCGATTTCCAGATCGCTGAAAAGGCGCGCTGTATATTTGCCCAGCTCGGTCTGTGCCGTGCTGTCGCGTAACTGCCCGACGATCCCGGCTGCATGCCAGGTTGTTCCGCTGGCGATCTTCCGCCGCTCGACCAGAACTGCGGGAACGCCGCGCTTTGCCAGATGATACAGGGTCGAGATGCCGATGATACCACCACCGATGATCACTACAGGCGCTTGTTCAGGAAAAGGGTCGGGCATCAAAACAATCCTTCAGTCTGCAAAGCAGCCGATCTTCGGGGTTTCGGATCACGAACGCCGTGGGGTCAGGCTTTGCCGGATCCACCCCGCGCTATCGGGTCTTGTGTGCCAAAGAATGGTCAGGAATCACAATTGTTCGCACCGTTGGTGCGAATAACGCACCATTCCTTCATCAGGGCCTTGGTGCGCCAGTCAGTGCGATTTCAAGCTTTTCCACTGCGGTTTGGAGAAGCACGGCAAGTTCCTCTGTTCGGGCTTCATCCAAACTCGCTTCGGGAACGGCAATGGCAACGGTACCTGCAGGATCTTTGCCATCGGTGAAAAACGGCATCGCTACGCTGGCAACGCCGATGTCAACTGCATTGCGACTGCAGGCAAACCCTCGGGCTCGGGTCTCCGAGATCAGCTTCCTGAGCGTCTCCAAATCCGTCACGGTGTACGGCGTCAGCTTTTCCCGTTTGAGTGCCAACAATTGCTCGCGCGTCTGATCCGAACAGAACGACAAATACGCAAGACCCGAAGACGACGAATGAAATGGGTAGGAATCCGCGGGCCGCAGGTTGATCACATTCCCACGCGGCGGCAATGTGAAGGCCGCGGTCGCCATCCCCTTGTCGCCGGGAATACCGACATGCACTGTTTCATTTGCCTGGGCGGACAACCATTGAGATACGATTTGCGTTGCTTTCACCATCGGAACGGTGGCCTCTCTCAACCTGGCCAGCGAGAGAAATCCGTGGCCCAAACGGTATTTTCGGTTCTCAGGGTTCTGTTCGATGAACCCATGACTGATGAGTGAGACCAGCAGCCTGCGCGTGACCGCCTTGTCTTGCCCTGTTGCCCGCGCCAGGTCGTTCAGACCGATTTCGAGGCTTTCCAAAGAAAACTGGCGCAGCAGCAGCATGGCTTTGTCGACAGTTTTCATTTCGATCTCCTCTCAAAGGCATAATCCAGAAATGACAAGACAATCATGCCACCGCACCCTCGTCTGCATGTCAGAACGTGACTAAGACGCCCAGTCGATGCTGAACTCCTCACGAAAAGCAAACCGCGCCAGGTGGGCTTCGATCACCTCTTGCCACCGGGCAAGGTCGCCCCGGGGTCCGGTTGCGGCCGAGATGGTCAGGCTGTTTTCGTCCGCCGTCAGCGTGACAGCATTGCCGCTCGCAAAGGCCACACTCCCTTGGGTGTCGTCAAAGAAAACTTCGGCCTTGTGGGACCAATGCTTGCACAGCTGCTGTAGATATTTGCTGCCAGCACTTGTCTGTGCAACGCCCGTGACACTTTGGTCCGGCAACAACGCCAGCGCCGCGTCGGCAGCGCCGCGTATAGCCGAGGCAAACAGGGTTACATCAATACTTGTCGCCAGAAAGGTCACGCCCAGATCCAGGCATTGGCGTTGCATTCCGGGGTCGAGTGTCAGGATACCCGCAGCCTTGCCAGCGGCGGTGATCCGCGTCAGGGCATCAAAAATCGCCTCGACCACATCGGGATGACTGGCGTTATCCAGGTGGCCCATATCCGCGGCAAGATCGGCAGGGCCAATAAAAACACCGTCCACATCCGTTGTCAGTATGTCATCCAGAGCGGCCATGCCCAGTCGGTTCTCAACCTGAACCAGCAGGCACACCTGTTCGTCCGCTGTTGTAAGGTAGTCCGGAATTGCGCCAAATCGCGAAGCCCGCGCCATTGATGATCCAACCCCCCGGACACCTTGCGGTGGGTATTGCACAGCCCGAACCAGTTGCCGCGCCTGATCGCCGCTTTCGACCATCGGCACAAGAATGGTCTGCACCCCGGCATCGAGATATTGCTTGATCATCCAGGTCTCGCCAATCGGCAACCGGGCCACCGGATGGCTGCCCGAACCGTCGATAACGCGCACTTGCTCCAATACCGTGCGCAGGTCGTTGGGCGCATGCTCACCATCCACCAATAGCCAGTCGAACCGTGATGTGGCCGCTATTTCAGCGGCATAGGCATCGGCCATGCCCAACCAGCAACCGATCTGAGGTTGCCCGGCCTTCAGTGCGGCTTTGAACGGGTTCTGTGGCGCGGGCATTCTGAGCCTCCTTTAAGCGAATTGTATGTCGACCGAGCCGAACGAGCCGAAATCGGCGTGGATTTCGGTGCCCGAAGGACATTCGACAGGGCGAATGAAGCTACCCGACAGGATCACCTGGCCCGGCTCGATGCTCTGACCATATTGTGCCATGCGCCGGGCAAGCCAGACAACGCTTTCGACAGGATCATTCAGAACACCTGCACCCAGGCCGGTTTCTTCGATTTCGCCATTGCGGAATGTCAGTGCGCCAACCCAGCGCAGATCGAAAGTGTCGATGGCGTGACGTTCTGCACCCAGTACGATGCCGGCATTGGCGGCGTTGTCGCTGATCGTGTCAAATACGGTGCGTGCCTTGCTGGTCTTTGGATCGACCCGCTGAATACGAGTGTCGAGGATTTCGATAGACGGCGCGACATAATCAGTCGCAGCGATGACATCCGCGCGGGAGACATGTTCCCCAGCCAAGGCGGTTTTCATGACAAAGGCGATCTCGGCCTCGATTCGAGGCTGGATGAAACGGCCCGCAGGCACTGTGCCACCATTTTCAAAGGCCATGTCATCGAACAGGATGCCACTGTCGGGAATGTCGATATTCAGCGCGTATTGCATCGCCTTAGAGGTCAGCCCGATCTTCCAGCCAATCACCTTGCGCCCTTCGGCCAGTTTGGCGCGATGGACGGCGTTCTGCACCGCATAGGCATCGTCGATTCCCATGTCGGGATGCCGCAGTGTCAGCAGACCGATCTGTTCGCGCGTCTGCTCGGCCCGCAACAGATCGGCGGCCGCGCGAGCGTAATCTTCAGGGGTCATACCTGTTCATCCTCGACGGTGTTGCGCAGTGTGCCGATGCCGTCGACAGAAACCTCGACCACATCGCCGGGGGCCAGGTATTTCGGCGGGTCAAACCGTGCACCTGCGCCGGTTGGCGTCCCGGTGACGATGATATCGCCGGGCTGTAGCGTCATGAAGGTCGAGATGTACTCGATCTCGCGCCGGATCGGGAACATCATCCGACTCAACTTATCGTCCTGACGCAACTCGCCGTTGACATGCGTCTGAATGCGGGCGTCGTCCAACTGGGCCGCGTCGGTGAAAGGCACCAGCCAAGGGCCGATCGCGCCGGTTCTGTCCCAGTTCTTGCCCTGTGTGACGTTGAACTTGGCGTGGCGCACCCAATCGCGGATCGTACCCTCATTGCAAAGCGTGAGTGCCGCGATGTGATCATATGCGTCGTCTTGCGAAATCCTGCGGCCCGCCTTGCCAATCACGATGGCCACCTCGCCTTCGTAATCCAGCGTGTGGTTTTCCGGCGGGCGGATCAGAGGGCGGTCATGTCCCGTAAAACCGCTGGCAAAACGCGGGAACAAAGACATGTATTTCGGTTGCGCGCTGCCATCCTGGTATTCCGCGTTACGGTCCGGGAAGTTCACGCCGACACAGAGGATACGGCGGGCGTCGGGCATCACCATTTCATAGGTGAAATCTTCGTGAGTTACGGGTTTGCCGTCCGCTTTTTCAACCAGTTGGTCAAACGCTCCGGCGGCGATGACCTCGAACAAACTGCTGTGGTTTGGAAATTCGCCATTCAGCGCAATTGCGCCGTCCTTGGTAATGGCACCGAAAAAGGTTGCGCCATTGGCGGTGTAAGTTGCAAAGCGCATCAGGCCTCCTCGGCGGCCTTGCTGCCACCCATGCAGAGAAAACATACCATACGAACCCGCGTCCCGACCTCAGACCGAGAAGCTGATGTTGGCCTGCCCCGTGCCGGAGCTTCCGAAATACGGTGTGTAAATGTCGATCTGGCCCTTGTAGCTGCCCCAACCCAGCGCGCCGAACAGCAAGGCGGTGTCGTTCATCGCGCACTCACCCGTGCATTTCCTGGCGTAGTCGGGAAGCATTTCCAAAAACTCTTCAAACCGACCCTGTTCCCACAGCTCCAGTACACGCATATCCATCTGACGATTGAACTCGCCATTCACGGCGTTCAGCCCTTCGACCGAGCGCTCGTTGGGCGTAAAGTCATGGCTCAGCGAACCAGATGCGAGAATTGACACATTGCGGTCGGAACGGCGGATACCTTCGGCGATGGCCTCGCCCCAGACACGGTTTTCGGCAATCGACGAGAACTGATTGACGGCGACGGGTAGCACCCGCGCATTTACACCGTCATTGATGAAATGCATGGGCAAAAGGGTGCCGTATTCCATGCCCATATCGGGATGTGAATGGCCAAGGGCCCTCTCCCCCCGCTCACGCAAGACGTCAAGGATGGTTTCCCCCAATTCGTGATCCCCGCGATAGTCAAACTCCATGTCCGCCAGCATGTGCGGCAACTCGTGGCTGATGAAACGGCCTTTGTGGTGCTCTTTCGTGTTCAGATGGAATCCCTGATTGGTGATCCAGTGGGTGTCGAACACAACAAACGTATCCACCTTGCGGTCAATTGCATCCTGACGCAGGCGTGCGTATCCGTCGATGGCGGGTTGCCGGATGCCTTTGTATTTCGGCATCGTGTGGGACATCCAGATGCTGGGCACATGCGTGATTTTCGCGGCCTGTACTATCTTTCCCATGACGGTTCCTCCTTATGATCGTGACGTAAGGCCTGACAGCCAGAATGTCCTATGGTCCGAGCGTTTGATGGACCAATGATGCGCACTTCCTGATTCAACTATAGTCAGCCAACCCCTGCCAAGGGATCAGGCTGCACGATATTATTTCCCAAGTTGCATGATCTTGTGCTGACCGGTGGCAAAGCCAACATGCTTCTGTTCCATGTAGAACTCAAAGCTCCAGTCGCCGCCGTCCCGGCCGATACCCGAAGCCTTGACGCCGCCGAAGGGCGTGGGCAGGTGGCGCACATTTTCCGAGTTCACCCAGATCATACCTGCTTCCAGTTTGTCCGTGAACCGCAGGGCACGCGTCAGGTCGTTGGTCCAGACGTAACCGGTAAGGCCGTAAGGCGTGTCATTTGCGATCTGTAGCGCCTCTTCTTCGGTCGAGAATGGGATGGACGTCAGAACCGGACCAAATACTTCCTCGCGCGCGATGCGCATCTGGTTGTTGGCATTTGTAAACAAGGTTGGCCGCACGAAATACCCTTCGTCCCCCACTTTGACGCCGCCGGCTGCGATAGTCGCGCCATCGTCTTTGGCGATGTCGAAATACGAGGTGACTTTATTGTAGTGCTCTTCCGTTACCAGCGGGCCGATCTCGGTCGCCGGGTCCAGTGGGTGACCGACCTTGATGCTGTTCACGCGTTCTACCAGCTTGGCCTCGAACTCGTTTTTGATGGTGTCTTGTACCAGCAAACGCGAAGACGATGTGCAACGTTCCCCATTGATCGAGTAGATCATGAAAATCACGGCATCCAGCGCGCGGTCCAGGTCGGCGTCATCGAAGACAATCACCGGGTTCTTGCCGCCCAGTTCCAGATGCATCCGCTTGAGCGTATCCGCGCCCTGCTTTGTGATTATGCTGCCGGTGCGGCTTTCTCCGACAAAAGCAATGGCCTTGATCAGCGGATGTTCGGTCAACGCCTTACCGGCATTCGGTCCAAAACCGTTCACGGTGTTCAGAACACCCTTGGGCAGACCAGCCTCTTCCGCGATTTCGACCAGTAAACGCGCCGACAGCGGTGAATCTTCGGCCGGTTTGTGAACGACGGTACAACCCGCTGCCAGTGCCGGTGCGATCTTCCAGGTCGACAGCATGAACGGCGTGTTCCACGGAGTAATGACACCCACCGGGCCAATTGGAACGCGGGTGGTGATGTTCATCAAGGTCGGTGACTTAAGATGCTGTCCGTCCCTTGCCTGCACCACCTGATCAGCGAAATAACGGAAGTTCTCGGCACCGCGCAGCGCCGCCTTGGACATGAAACGCAGGGTTTGACCGGTGTCCCAGCACTCACACAGGGCAATTTCCTCGGCACGCGCCTCGATCGCGTCGGCCACGTGCAGCAGGATACGGCGGCGTTCGGTGGCGGGCATATCGCGCCACGCGGCGAATGTTGAATGGGCTGCGTTGGCCGCCGCATCGATGTCATCCGCCGTCCCATGGGCCACATCGCAGATCACGGACTTGTCCACTGGCGAAGTGGATTGAAACACCCCCGCCGCCCCGTCGCGATCTTCGCCCGCAATGCGGTTCTTGATGCCTGCCTCTTTGAACCGGGCCAGAAACCCCGCCAATTTTTCGATATTGGTGTCCAAGGCGCTCATGGTTCAGGTCTCCTGCTGGGTTGCAGCCAATTGGTCCCGGCCCAGATGCTCTCTGATAGTGCCGGTCTTGGGCGAAAGGTCCGGATCGATGTCACGCATCTCAACCGACAGAGCGATGGAGTGCTTCGAAAGGGCCGGTTCAAGATACGCCCTTACCGCTTCGAATATGCGCTGCGTTGCGTCCTGCTTGACGTCTTCGGGGCGACCGGCGCGCAGTCGGATCGAAATATCGACAAAACCATGCGCCGGGTTCCCGTCGGCAATGGAATAGTGATCGACCCGCGTGGCGCGTACGCGAATACCTGCCACCGGAAACGTGTCAATTGCGGCGGCCGTTGCGCGCACACACTCGCACAAACCATCCATATCGACCCAGTCTTCAAGGTTGCCAGAGTAATCGATGTGGAAATGCGGCATGGTTCCCGTCCCCTTAATTAGTAAACATGTTTAGTATTTTCGTCACCACGTGTCAAGAACTTGACTTGTTAATCTTTGCAATTCCGGAAGCAGCGCTCTAGAAAACGGCATGACCACACAAAGCCACACCAAAAGCACTTCCCGCGCGCTTCCGATTGCGCTGCTGCGTGCCCGCGAAACAGTCATGGCGCCCATTCGGGACATGTTGAACAACATTCAGCTTACAGAACAGAAGTGGCGCATTCTTCGCGTTCTGGATGAGTTTGGTGAAATGGAACAAAGCGCCATCTCGAAAGAGGCCTGTCTTCTGTTGCCCAGCCTCACCCGCATTCTGCGCGCCATGGAAGCAGACGGCCAGATTACACGCCGCCAAGACAGTCAGGACAAGCGCCGGTCGATGGTGAAGATCACGGATACAGGTCGTGGAATCCTGACCGAGAATCTTCCGACATCCCTTGCAATTTATGATCGCATTGAAGAACAGATGGGTCAGGACAAGCTGGACGACCTTCTGGACCTGCTTGAGGAGTTGCAGGCCGTCAAGGTCTGACCCCGCCCAAACAGGACGGGGCCAGCCACGCATCTAAAGTGTCGACAAACCGGTATCCAGTGCCGACAGGATCTTAGCCACATCATCGGACGTAATGACCAGCGGCGGCGACAGAATGATGTTGTTGCCCGACACACGGACCATCACGCCATCTTCGTATGCCGCCTTCTGCACCTGCAAGGGCAGATGCTTGGCAATCGGCGCCTTGGTTGCACGATCAGATACCAGTTCCAGCGCACACATCAGGCCCTCTCCTCCGCGCACATCTCACATTGCGTCGTGTTTTTCAGCCAATTTTT
>NZ_JBQFPJ010000013.1:0-145394 GCF_056534475.1 Ruegeria sp. D4 | reverse complement strand
TCTGGCGAAGATGGAGCGGTTACCACCGCCGGAGCCGCGTCGAGACCAAGATGCATTGTGTGAAACTGCTGGGACAACGGCTCATGGCGAGGGACTTCGAGCGACAGGTCGCCGAGTTCCAGGTCCGCATCGCCGTCCTGAACGGCTACACCGCGCTCGGCATACCCGTCACGGGAGCTGTGAGATAAGTCCGTTCGGGGAAAGGGGAACCTCGGCGTTCAGCCGATTTGTGCAACAGAGCCCTCGCAATCGCAAAGATCTCGAAGCCTTCGAAAATTTTGGATTTATGTTATTATACAACCCATTAGCTATAGTTTTCGATGGAGGTTTTTTATATTTAAGCTCTCACGGGGTGGGAACAACGTTCCTGCGGAAGTCCAAAGATGGCAATATTTTCTGTTAAAGAATAACATCCCTCAAGTGGGCATCATCGATGCTATTTTCGGGAGCAATTCTGAAACAGGTACTAAGGTTTTTCAGATGCAGAATGGCTTAACCGCAAATGGCAGGGTGGATGAAAAAACTCTGAAAGCTGCAGCTACTTTGGGCTACAATATTCTGCCAAAGGACTACTACAAAAAACGGTCTGGGATCGACTGGCTACCCAAACCTGCTAAGCTGAAGTCGCCCACTAATGCTTGGCGAAACAAGAAGTTTACGGCTTTTGACTTTATTCAAAAGTCCAAGCCGCCACGGCACGATGAGGAAGCTATCGTCGTAAAAGGGTCGCATGACGGAAAATCTTCAGATTGGGAAGAAGACTTCATCGTCAACTTTTACGACAACCGATTTGAGTTCGCTTCGGGATACAGAGGTTACATCAGGTGTCACAAGCCTATGGTTCCCAGGATCAAAAGCCTCCTTGATGATTGGGAGGACGCGAGTTTGCTTCACCTTGTTCTCAATTACGCAGGTTGCTTCGTGCCTCGTTACAAACGAGACAAGGCTCCCCATCCCACTAAAGGTCATGGGAAAAAGAGCAGTGCAAAAGTTAGCAATTTGAGCAACCATTCTTTTGGATCTGCAATCGACATCAGCACCCATTGGAACCGCTGGAAGAAGACGCCTGCGCTATGCGGGAACAAAGGGTCTGTCCGCGAGCTCGTCGAAATCGCGAATAATGCGGGTTTCTACTGGGGCGGACATTACAACAAGACCAAGGATGGAATGCACTTTGAAATGGCTAAGTGAGCGTTTTCCGCCCTGCCAGAAGCTGGCACCGTGTCCAATTCACTAGTTTTGTGAACCCAAAAACAACAGAAGCACCCTTTCTGCGGGTCACCACAAAAGGGGTGCTTTTAGATCAAGACACACGGGTTTCTGATCTGCTTGATTTTCCACAGCATGGACTTTTACAAGCGGAGGCAAGGTCTAGGGTCAGGACCCATTGATTTCCGCTTGGCTGCGTGGTTCACGGTTCGAAAATCGGGCGGTGACCATGTCTGATCTTTTCTGGCTGACTGATGCGCAGATGGCACTTCTTGAGCCTTTCTTCCCCAAGTCCCACGGCAAACCACGCGTTGATGATCGACGTGTGTTATTCGACATTATCTTCATTAATCGCAATGGGTTGAGATGGCGCGATGCCCCTTCGGCGTATGGCCCACACAAGACGCTCTATAACCGTTGGAAGCGGTGGAGCGACAAAGGCATCTTCGCCCGGATGATGGCCGGTCTGGCTGCCGAACACGGTGAAGAGAAGACCGTGATGATCGATGCCACCTACCTGAAAGCCCACCGTACCGCAACCAGTTTGGGCGTCAAAAAAGGGGGCGTGGATGCCTGATCGGTCGCACCAAGGGCGGCATGAACACCAAGTTGCATGCCATCTGCGACGACCGGGGACGTCCGCTCAACCTGTTTATCACCGCCGGTCAGGTCAGCGATTAAATTGGTGCGCGGGCACGGCTGAGCGGCCTGCCGGATGTTGATTGGCTGCTCGGGGATCGTGGCTATTACGCCGATTGGTTCCGGGAAGCGTTGAAAGACAAGGGGATACGCGCCTGCATCCCTGGCCGGAAGCAGCGGAAGAAACCGGTTAAGTACGACAAGCGTCGTTACAGACGGCGCAACCGGATCGAGATCATGTTCGGCAGGTTGAAGGATTGACGGCGTGTGGCAACCCGCTATGACAGGTGCCCGAAGGTCTTCCTGTCAGCAATCGCCCTCGCAGCACTCGTTATCTATTGGCTATGAGTCCTGACCCTAATCACCATCCATATATGCAGTTTTTCAAGCGATATTCGCCGCTCGACCCTCCGACATTTCAGCCATTTCGACGGCCTTGTCTATCAAGAACAACGCCTCCATCTTGGTTTTGGCTTTAAGCATAACTTCTTCGCTAACTTGGAAGCCAATTGGCCGACCTGAAGTGGTGTCACCGGAAATTTCTTTCAATGCCTCGGGAAGCGGAGCTCCTAACTGGTCCACGCTCAAATTAATTTGATTGTCGTAGATCACCAAGAACACGCCATTTCCCCAATAGGTCGCCACTTTACGCCCTTCCTGACTAGCTGACAGAACCGCTGTACCAGCTAAAGTCATGGCACTACGGAATTCACTGACCGTGCTCGTCTCATAGATTTGTTCGGCGCCTATGCATTTCACCGCCACAAGCTTTGCAGCCATGGAGTGCATCGTTGAAAGCTGAATTACGTAGTTCTCAAATTCAGCTAACCCAATGAAACCGGGCAAATCTCCGAAACATTGCGGATCAATTAAGCGAACGTCCGGACTATTGCCAAAACACAACTCAAAATCCGCTTCAGCTTCCAGCACTTCGATTGCGGCTCTTCGTTCCGCTGCCATTCTATAGGCGTCAGACAACCTCTGCTTCAGGTCAGAGAACTCAAAAGGCTTTGTAACGTAGTCCGTTGCCCCAACTCCGAATGCTTCGTCGATGTACTCTTTTTGCACCATGGCGGTCACCATGATAATGGGCGTGTACTTGTATTCTGGTAATTTTCGCACTTCTTCGCAAAGAGTTATGCCGTTCATTTGCGGCATCTGCACATCCAGTAACAAGCAGTCGAACGCTTCGTTAGGTCGTGACAGTATTTCAATGGCCTCTGGCCCACTTCTGGCGGTGACGACGTCTTTATAACCGAACGCGTCTAGAACTCTATCTAGCAACTCCAGGATGCTAGGATCGTCGTCTACAGCAAGTATACGCATAACTTTTCACCAACCTTTTACGCCTCGCCAACCGTTGGGCATTGCAGACTTCAGGCAACGGTTGGCTGGCGCATGATACACTCAGGGTGTTCTCATCCTCTCTTACGAAGGCGGCAAAACGGTGACATAAGGTGGGCTTCCTTATGTCTGTGCATTATTTTTACCTTGTACAATTCTTCCCGTGCGAGAGCGCATACTGAAAAGCAAATCCCTCCAATTATTGATGCCATTATAACTTTGCTTCTATCAACCGTCACGACTGCCTCGAAATACTATCGGATAGCGAAACCGCGCCTGATCCATCAAAAATTTGAAAGGAATACATAAAAGAATCTATATTTTTCAGTGTGTTGCCAGACATGGGGAAATAATTGGAACCTGCGGGAAAAAATAGAAGCCAAGAACTTTCTAAAGTTTTTGGTCAGGCGGCGAAGGTAACCAAAGGAAGGGAGGAGATTTAGACACACCTATCCATCTATTCGGGCAACTACCGCATAGGGTTGTGGACTTTCTGAGTTGAATCTTGCCATAAGTGTGTCGGAAATATGAGTAAAATATGGACCAACCACTCAGGTATAAGCAGACATACCCGGTCCCGGAGGGGCTTCCGGAACTGACACCTGCTAACGGCACTTCAGGCGCACCAAATACTTTGGCGCGCCTACAAATTTTTGCTGTCAATAGCAAGCCGCCAAAGCCACGTGGCAACATTGGCCATATTCGCGCGACTACACTTAATTTTCGCAATATTTACGAGCATGGCACCCTTCTGGCAAAATACCTTGAAACCAGAAAATCAATTTTCATTGACCAGTTAAAGTGGCAAGTTGGTGAAGCTGACGGGATGGAATTTGACCAATACGACACACCAGCCTGTCGATGGGTTGTGTTGCATGAATTCGGTGAGGTCTTAGGAGGTGTGCGACTTCTGCCCACGACTGCAGAGTGCGGGATATATAGTTATATGCTGCGCGACGCGCAAAGAGGTATCCTTAAAGGAATACCATCTGACGTTCTATTTATTGACGCCCCGGTAAAGCGCTCTGTTTGGGAAGCATCCCGTTTCTTCGTGGCAAAGGATGTTGCATCGTCACGCAGGCTTCCGGTTCAACAGGAGTTGTTTCACCAGATGACTACTGTCGCGATGGAAGGTGGTGCAACCAGCATCCTGGGCATCGTCCCCTCAGTCTGGGCACGGTGGTCACGGCGACTGGGCATCAATGCCTCGCCTGTCGGCGCAAAGTTTTCCATCGATGGCACCATCAGTCAGTCGGTTTTATTCAACATCCACAAGTAAATGGAACACCTCACCCACTAGATTGTCTTATTTACTCTTGGACGCCCGACGCATATTTCATTGCAACTAAGGTTGATTTTAAGACTATTGGGAAAACTCGGCTGTATTGCATTTTCGTGGGGTTCCCAGAGTCGATGCTTGGACTTCTAACCGTTGTTCAATTCCGTAGTTTTGCAATCGTATACTGCCCTTTGGCGCCAACAGATTGCCGAAATAATAACGTTACGAGAAAGCGACGCTAGTTCACAACAATAACTGGCAATTCGTTGTTGAGGCCGTTGGCGCCAAATAAAGGTCAAGAAAAAGCCCCTTTCTACGAAGACTTTCTCCATTTTTGCCGCTGTTTCGACCCACTCTCCTCATAAGTTTACCCCGTTATGAGGATATCGACGGTTCACCAGTTATGAGACATTCCACATTTGGCAGTGATCGGTTCCAAAGAAATCTAGAGCATCGAGCACAAAGAAAGACCGCACTTACTGTACTGGCGGTTGATGATGATCCTGACATCTTGAAATTGCTCCAGTCAGCACTTCCTGAACTCGAAAACTGCAATGTGGCTGCTGCCAGTTCAGCTGATGAAGCGCTTAGGATGATAGAAGCAGCAGAATCCCCGTTCGACTGTCTGCTTGTTGACATTCAGATGCCTGGAACCTCGGGGATAGAGTTGCTTTCACAAATCCGAAACCTGCCGGAAAATCTGGAAACACCTGTCATAATGCTGACTGCACTGGATGACAGGCAGAACATCGAGAAGGCATTTTTAGAAGGCGCGTTTGATTATGTAACTAAACCCTTCGACTTCTTTGAATTGCGCAGCCGTATGAACGCCGCTCACCTTCTGATGATGGAGAGAAAGAAAACCCAATCCTCATCGGCGTCGATAGAAAATCTTCGCAGTGAATTGGATTTCAACCAGAAATTCAATTTCAAGGATCCTTTGTCTATCGACGAGCAAGAACACTGCTTGGGGTATGTCGAATTCGACAACTATGTCGAGCAGCTTTCACGGAGGCGTCGATTTGACACCTGGGTCACCGCAATCAAATTTCGTGACGCCGAGTATCACTTTGATCTGAAGAATTTTGGTGATTTTCGGCGATCTGTTTCCGACATTGGATTCTGCATTGAAAGAACAACACAGGCTGCTGGAGGAATCTATTCCTATCGCGGGAGTGGCGCATTTCTCATTGTTACACATGGGCGGGAATGCACCCAGAATATTCCGACCGAAGCTTTCCTAAACCAAGAACTAGGGACTGTTCTCAGCAACCGCTGCGCATCTGTCCATCTTAAAGTGGTGAAAGGTACACCGGTATCGCTTCGTTCTTTTACGAAGGTTGGAGCATTCGCCTCTTTGGACATGGCTATCAAAAACGTAAATCATCGTGAGGCCAATCTCAGAAAGGGCCTGGTTACAACCTCTTCCACATTTTCTGAGCCCACACCGCATCGCAAAGAAATGGTCAACGATAGACTGTTTGATGTAGTCTTGCGTGAGCTGTACGGCGATAACACTTACCTCACTCGCCGGCAGTAAGCGAATTCTATCGCCAGGCCTGACGTCGATCAAAGGTCAGGCACTGGAGTTTAGATATCAACTTTATTCGCGAACCCGTTCGGCGTTGAGGATGAGTGGGCCACTGGTACGCATGGTGAATGTCAAAACTGGTTCCGGCAATTCAGACTCTGTAATCGAAAAATTTATTCGACGGAGCACCGAAGCCATAAGTACCATGATTTCAGTTTCAGCGTACTGAGCACCAATGCAGATTCTGGGACCATCTCCAAATGGAATGTACTGACCTCGAGGTAGTGTAGATCCCAAGAACCGTTCGGGTCGATAGTGGTCAGGAGCATCCCATAGTTTTTCGTTTCTGTGCAAAGAGTAAACTGGGAAGAACAGCGCGTCACCATTTGCAATCTTTACCCCTTTGATTTCAAGGTCGGCAGATGCGTCTCTAGCAAAGAACGCGGCTGAAGGGTAAAGCCGCAGCGTCTCTTTTACATGGGCGCGCAGGAGTGGCATTGCTTCCAGGTCAGAAAACTCCATTGGACCTTTTGGGCGAACCGACCGAATTTCTTGTCTAACCTTAGCTTGCATATCTTGGTGCAACGCCAGCAGATAATACCCCCAGGCCAGAGCGTTGGCGGAAGTTTCATGGCCAGCGACGACAAAGGTTAAAAGGTTGTCAACGGTTGTCGCTTCATCCTCGAAATCTGTTTTCAACGCCTCAATCATAAAATCAAGGAAGTCCTGTGGCTCGCTGCGGCTTTCGGCGCGACGCTGATCAATGACCTGTCCGGCGAGGTTCCGCATATTGGTGACCGGGGCCAGGCTGCGTAGCCAATTCTTGCGCGGCACCCACTTTGGCAAACCCATTAAATCGAAAAGAGACAAATCAGAAATGTACTCAAAATACTTGATCAGCCCCATGCGTATCTGCTCTGAACTGACTTTCTTGTTACCCGAAAAAATTACCCTAGAAATATTCGTCAACGTTGATGCAGGCGCAATTTGTGCAATATCTACAGGGCCTTCGTGTTCCGCCAATGAATCCGCAATCTCGACACCAGTCTCTGCAAAATGCCGGGCCAAAACCGGGAGGTTCCTGGCGGCGAATAGTGGAGAATACCTACGCCGCTGCTGACGCCATTTTTCCCCTTCAGAGAGTATCAACCCGTTGCCTACAGCCGATCCAATAATGTCTTTAGTGAACTTGGCTTTGGGAAAAGAACGGCCCTGCCCGACAAGTAACTCGGTTATTATTTCAGGATCACAGATATAGTGTATGTTCAAAGGCCCACGAACATAAGTTTCACGTAGAGTTTCGGCCGGGATGACTTCAAACATGTTTCGACCAGCGGACCTTGCAAACTGAAGCAGTGTCACCGGCTTTTTTGCAAGCCTAGCCGAAACAGGAGCGGCAGCGCCCTGCCCCAACTTCGTAAATTCAACAGCAGTCAAACCCCAACCCTTTAAGATTTTCTCCTTCTTTCTGGCACATTAAGATAAAAAAAAACGCACTTAGCAACGAGATCGTCAATTTTGGGCGCCCCACACTGCATTTGCGCAACAAAAGTTTTTCAACCTCTCACACCAGAATCTTGCGTGAAACGCCAACAATCACGGTGGCCTTCAAAGGATTAGCGCCAAACTGTGAACCCAATTCAGACCAACTAAGTCCTCATTGTGCCGCTAATGGTACTGTCCAAGCGCAAAAAACGAAGACATTTAGATGACAGCCATCGACGCCAATCTACCGGACCGGGACTCCGGTGAAACGGAAAACCGGCTTCTGCAAAACATCATAGATTATACTGCCATGAGCTTTGCGCTTCTGTGGCAGCGGCAGGCTATTTATCTGGCCACGACCATTTTGACTGCGTTCTTCTTCGATCCCGTTAACGCCATGCTGTTCTATGGGACAATTCTCATTTGCGAAGCGCAAGATTTATTGCTGGCCAAACGCGTACCGCGCTTAAAGCCAGATCAGCACAAAGCAATTGGTATGATGGTTGTTTGGATTCTGTTGAACACGATCCTCAGTTCATCTGCAATCTGCCTGTATGCTGTTTCAGTTGCATTCGCACAGCCCGCCGGTGGTCACTTTACTCCAATGTTCTTCTTGTTCGCTGCGGCGTTGTTTGCAGCAATGAACAACCATCAGTTTCTGTGGGCAATGATTGTCCGTCTGACCATGTACGGCGTATCGTTCATGTTGATTGTCGTCAAGGATATCTGGACCGAACGCCCCGAGCTTTCATCTGAACTCTGGCTGCACTTCTTCACCGTTATCTTTGTAATGTACTTTCTGATTGACTGTTCGATGGTGTTCCTGAAGCTCTACCGCAGGAATTTGGAACAACTCGAAAAGCTCAAAGCAGAGCACGAAAGAACAAAAGCGGCCTACATTGCGAAAACTCAGTTCATATCGACAGTTAGCCATGAACTGCGCACGCCTCTCACTTCGATCAAGGGATCACTTGACCTAATCAACACAGGCGCATTGGGTGAAGCTCCAGATTCAATGCAAAGCCTCATTCATTTAGCAGGTAAAAACTGCGAACGGCTCGCATCCCTAATCAATGATGTGCTGGACATTCAAAAAATGGAAGCGGGCGAGATGAACTACCGTGAAGGAACTGTTGATGTACATGCGCTAATTCAGGAAGCGATTGCCTGTAACATGGGATACACCAGTGCTCACAACGTAGAAATTGTAGAAGACTTAAGAGGAAACAATGATCTGTACGTTAAAGGTGATGCTTCCCGCCTTCTTCAGGTGTTGGCCAACATTATCTCCAACGCAGCTAAATTCTCCCTTGATGGAGGCGAGATAACCGTCGGATGCGAGAAGGTCGGCGGGAATATTCGCCTCTTCGTCAAAGACCATGGCATCGGGATACCTGAGGGGTTCCATGACAAAGTTTTCGATCGCTTTTCCCAGATAGACTCCTCCGATGAACGTCACGCAGGCGGTACCGGACTCGGGATGCACATTTCAAAGGAAATTGTTGAGCATTTTGGCGGAACAATAGACTACAGAAGCAAACTTGGTGAAGGCACAGAGTTCTTTGTTATGTTTCCCGCGATAAGCGGGCACGAGGTAGGTTCCGCCGGAGCCGAGCACACCTCACTAACCTGCGCCGTGCAAACCAAGCAACTTTAGCCGAATCCCAGCTCTGTTGCACAAATCGGCTGAACGCCGAGGTTCCCCTTTTCCACACCCTCAATATTGAAGTACGCGTCAGCGTGATCGCCGAGGAATTTGCCCAATGCCGTAGCATCATAGATAAGGTCTGCGTCTTTGCGGGTTCTCTTTACCCCTCAAGTTCAATATCTTCAGCGAAACACAAGGCCACCAAACCTTCATCCGTGCCAGCAACCATCTCTGTTGTGACAAACTGCTGCTGAGGATCATTTGCCTTTTCCCACCAGACCGCGATCAAGTTATTGATGCCCTCAGCTTCATTGATAGCCGCAACAGCATCCTTCTGGTCTTCGTTTCCAAGGAACGTACTGACGCCCGCGTTTTCGAGAACCCCGCCAAGTACCCTAACCCATTCGCCATAGGAGGCCATTTGCGGGACTTTCTCCGGTCGGGGCACGCCGTTCACTACCCACGCCTTAATGAGCGTCAGCGCGGCCCACAGTAGTTCTCCGCGATGGTCCGAAACGTAAGTGCCTTCAAGATCAAACTTAAATTCCTTCCGGTCCTTTGGGTTTTCCATCCTGGCATCTAGGCGGATCAGGAATGCACGTCGCTTTAGGTCTTCGTTCAGGCGAGCATTGTTCGACGTCATCACGAACATTGCGTTTGCCGATACGGTTGCCATCTCAGACTTCCCGAGAACTCGCCCCTCAAAAGTCGTCGCCGTCAGTACTGAGGCCAATGCATCAGACGTGATTTCACCGGACACATTGTCAAAAAGGCCGTAAGGCTTCTGCTTCCGCAGGCTGGCAAAGATCGTCTTACGGCGTTCTTCTTCAGACGAAGGAAGTGCAGCCGATGGTTCCGATACACCGGCAGCAATGATGTATGAAGATGCGGCAAGCAGAGACGCGCCGGTGGCAACCTTTGGCATCGAGATGAATGCGAGAGGCAACAGGCGTTCGACCTGTTCACCCCGTAACCATCTTTCCAAGCGGCGGGCTCGGGTAACAGCGTTATCACCCACCCAAAGCTCTTCACCGTCACTTCGAGCAGCTTTGAAAAGTTCGGGAAAAGCGCCTCTTTCTCTCGGTTTGATCGACGGCAAAACATCCGCCAGCCGATAGAGCCGCGCACCCATTGCACCTGTGGTATAATCCAACCCACGCGCACGGGCCGTCACAGTATTCCGCGTTAGCCCGACCGCGTGGGCCAGATCGCTTTGACTTACAGTCAACACTTGTTAACCTACTCACAAATAAAGAAAGTTTCCCTTGGATCATTCATCCCGTTCTGTGCGGATTATGCACCTGAGCTGGGAACAAAGCAAGAAAACCGCAAAAACGGGTCAAGGTCAGCAATGCTGACCTAAAAGATGCAACGCGTTAAATGGAAAGCCTGCTTACGCAGGCTTACTTTAGTGAAGTGCTATGCGAACTCGTTTATGTTCATTCCGTCTCTGACAAAGTCGATCTGTTGCATTTGCATAACAAACGAACCTGAAGCCAACCCATCAGTTAGTATGATGTGCTCTTTGGGTTTCAATCCAAGCAACGAGTTCCTACGGAAGGCGTAAATCATCTCCATCGTCATATCACCAAGGTTATCGATGAACGCCTTGTTCGCTAAGAAAACATTCCACACGTCGCCATCATAAGGCTCAAAGCCAACGGACTTGACTGTACCCGTGCCCGTTGATGTTAGAAGCTTGTCTCCCGGCTTTAAAACGTAAGCTTGTACCAATGAGTAGTAGTTTCTCATTAACGAGTGCCATTTAGAAACCTTTACTTTGTACTTCGCTCTATCAGTTTCGACTTCCACCACGACGACGGGGAATTCTTTTTCTGGGCCTGCTATCAAAGCAACCGGATATACCGTCGAACCTTCGATACATAAGTTCGTCTCCAGCCTTGTCCGCAGTAAATGGCTGAATATCTTCAATTGGCTTTTCATGCCCGTCTTTCAGAAGGACTCTTGTACCTTCAACGACGCAGGCAGCTCGACCGCGAGTGTCCCTTTGAATTCTAATGGTTGAACCGTCAAAAGTCGCACTCTCGGATTCAATTTGATCTGTCACTGAATTATCTCCTCTCAAGAACAAAATACGTGCGTGCCTAATCAACACTAAATGAGCCAACCAATTACCTGAGCCACCGAAAATACCCTGACCCTTGATCATATTGGCTGAGTTTCCGTTTTCTGCACAGCCGGTGCAAACAGCAGGCATCCAGAACACAAAAAACTGACTGATTAATGATCGAGCGGGTCAACCTGTTTCAAGCTGTCAAACAGATACCGCATGCCAGCACCATCACCATAGCCACCCTCAACAGCATCTCTGTTGGCGCGGCCTGTCAGGTAACGACGATGCGCATCAGATATATTGGCGTTGTCGCAGGCGTCCTGAAAGCGATGACGGAAGCTGTGAAAGACCGCCTTGGGGTCCTTGATGCCTAGCTTGGAACGCAACAGGTATGAGAACCGCTTGCCGTAGTCGGCGCTGACGCGCCCACGAGTGTCCGGCGTCATTTCTTCCAGCTTCTTAGCGTATCGCCCAAATTGGTTGAATGCGAAAGCGTCAGCCGGTCGGGCTTCGACCACGCCACGCAATCCGGCTGCGATCAATGCGGGATGGACAGGCACCCAACGACAGATGCCGCATTTTTGGTTTTTTGGTCTTCGCCTTCATCGGTGATCTTCATTGACCAAACGCCACCGATTTCCTCGAAGTCTTTTGTCCGAAGCTGGCAGGCCTCTTGAATCCTCAACCCGTGGTAGGCAGCAATCCATGGTGCCCAGCGGTCCACGGTCGTGCTACCATATTGGTCCGCATTCGATCCTTTGACGAATTCCAATATCTTGCCAACTTCCTCACCCGTGAAGGCGCGGCGGGCCTTTTCGGCGCTGTGCTTCACCTTGGGCTTAACCAGCTTCATGCCCACCCAAGGGTCGGCTTCGACGAAGCGACGCCCAACAGCGTGAGACATGAGACCCTTGAGCATGTCGAAGTATTTCTTCTGAGTGGCATAACCGATGGTGTCCGCCCCGGTCTTCTTGGCATCTGCAACTAGCTGCTGAATTGTCATTTCGCGACGCTTGCCGCTCTGGACCTTGGGAAGACCTTTGAGTGCGTCGGTAAACTCCCGCAGGTGAGCGCCGGTAATGTCCTGCAATCCAATCTCGCCATGCAGTTCAGTGAACCGCCTGACGTATGTACGCCCGTTTTCTGCGGTATGTGCATCAACGGACGGTGCCCAATCTTCGACCAGATCGCGCAAGCTGAACACGTCGCCGACAAGATCAACGTCTTGACCAATCTGGCGCAACACCCTACCCCGCGCATTTGTCTGGGCGCGTATCGCCGCTGACGCGGCGTGGTTTTCTGCTTGCTGTAACTTTAGCTCTTCTGGGTCAGCCAACTCGTCAATCAGCACCTTAGTGGGCGCGCCTCTTGGCCCGACCTCAACGTCGAATGCGCCCGCGTCAGCGGGCTTACCGGCCTCTAAGAAAGCCAGTGCTTTCTTGCTTCGCTCGAACTCATCCAAAAGCCCGGACAATCCACCGGCCTTGTCCAGCAGCGCTCTTTGATCTGGCGGCAAGTGTCGGGCCAATGCCCGCCAACCCTCTTCGGCCTTAGCCTGTTCAAGCTGCGCATCCATGATTGCACGAATGCGCCGCGCCTCCTTTGCGGCAGCAACCGGGTCCGTCGATCTGGTGGATTTTTGGTAAACATCTTTTCCAGCCCAATGCGCCCTAATCGACTCGGGTATCGCGATTTTCACATGATACCGCCCACGCAACTGAATAGTGTCAGCAACCTTTTTCATCCACCAATCCCTAAATCGTCACATTATCTAATGTGACGACCAATGTGACGCTTTGCAAGGCTAAGGCCCTATTTTCACGAAGTTCTTTATTTTTATGGGTGAATTACTGGTGCGGTCGAGAAGCATCTAGGACCATCGAACTAGCGCCACGAACCCCTTATTTTTATGGGCGAAATGCCCCAGGGCAGCCTTCAGGTTTCCCCAAATGTGTGCTGCCCTAAGGGCTATTGTGTGCTGTCGCGCCTGTCAAGCGGCCATAGTTTTCCTTTGAGATTGATGTGAGGTTAAGCGCAATTTCCAATTTCGGGAAAAACAAAGAAAACTCAGTTCACAAAAACTGCCGTTCCTGAAACTGTCTGCTCGTCGTAAGGGTAAGCAACGTTGTCGATCATGACAAAACCGCCAGTCTGAGCGCCAGTCGCACCAATCACTACACCGTTGGCACCAACCTTGGCCGCCTGTTTCTTAAGCTCGGTCACCGCGTAATCAATAGATTGTTGATCAGTCCACCCATTTCCGCTGCTCGCTCGGACAAGCCCAATAACTTCATAGGAAGATTGTGGGGGCTGTGAGTACAACTTAACTTGCTCAGGATTGATGGCGGGTCGTTGCTGGCCCGTTACAACAGTGGTGCCCTCAGCACAGGCAGCAACGATGGCTACAGACAAGATGGCAGCGGCAAATTTTGCGAGTTTCATATTCATTCACTTTCGATAAACGGAGTAGGCAATAAAACCCGAGATGCCTACAGACGAAAGAGGCGAATAGGGCCGCCATCACGGCCATAAGAAGGGAACAGTGGCTCCTCACCCTTGCGCCCCTCTACACGCGCCCTGAGGGATTCCCTGAGGCTGTCTGAAGCTATGGGAACATACCTGTCACTATTGCTGTTTTTGATGCCATTGATTTCGTTGGGGGTGATCAAAATGGATGGCGTTTCCCCGGTCAGGTCCACGTCGCTCACTCGCAGACCGCAGGCTTCACCCAGCCGCATCCCGGTACCTTTCAGCACCTGCCACATATCAGGAAGGTCTTTGCTCCTGCCACCCTCTAGGGTCGTCTGTACGGCGTCGACAACACTGTCTGGTAGCGGGACGTTCTTATCCAGTGAGCTAACCTGCTCCTTAGGCCACGCTAGACGTTCGAAGGGGTCGCGCCCCGCTGGTATCTCTAGCTCCCTGACTGCATGGCGATAAGCGGCGGCTACAATAATCATCTCACGCTGACACGACTTTAGTGCCAGTGGTTTCCCGTTTGCCTTCTTTAGTCCTAGTAGATGGTCCTTGAACGCGCGAGCCGTCAGCCGGTCGATACTCTCGATAGTCACCT
The DNA here is from genome assembly GCF_056534475.1 of Ruegeria sp. D4. Taxonomy (NCBI): domain Bacteria; kingdom Pseudomonadati; phylum Pseudomonadota; class Alphaproteobacteria; order Rhodobacterales; family Roseobacteraceae; genus Ruegeria; species Ruegeria sp. D4. The sequence continues at coordinate 131,112 of NZ_JBQFPJ010000013.1, read as the reverse complement.
CGTCTAGAGGCTTCCTTAGCGCGTCGCTTAGTCGACCAAAGGTGCGGTCAATCCTGACCATCTTCTTCCTGTCATCAGCAAGCCCATTGTCTTTCGCATAAATGTCCCGCATGTCGACCAGCGTTGGCTTTGGAGGTTCCTGATCAGGGTTAAGGACAGCAGCAACAACTTCGGGGGCCTCACCACGGGCAGCCAGACTGTGACCTACTACCCCACGGGTCCAGCTATCGTCGGGGTCCAACCCTTGAACACCCTCTATGTATTGCTCTGCTAGGCGCTGGGCATCGATGAACTTCTGAGTGGCCGACCTGTTATCAACCTCAGGGTGCCGCCTAAGGGTATCCTCAACAATCGCGTCAAAATTCCTCAGGTGAAACTGGTACTCACGCTGAAAGGCGGCTCCATTACGTGCCTTAATGTGCTTCTGGTAGGCGTCCTCACCAAGAATTTCGCGCACCCTCTTTGGCCACCTTCTACGGAAACGCCACTGAGTGTCACTGATTTGGTCTACGTATTTGATAGTCAATTTGAAGGCCATTGTGTGCTGTCCATGTGTGCTGTTTGCGTTATGCGACACACTCGGAAAATGCTGAATGCCCTTGTTTATAAGGCCAAAAACTAACTGATCAAGCTAGTTCTGGTGCGGTCGAGAAGACTCGAACTTCCACGGGAGTTACCCCACAGCGACCTCAACGCTGCGCGTCTACCAATTCCGCCACGACCGCACTGCCAGTGACTTGGTAGAGGGCGTATAGACGCTGATGAAGACGTTGTGAAGAGGCAAAAGACACCTGTTTGAAATCCCCTGCCCTCTGCTTATCTAATCAACCAAACCGACTACAGGATTCCCGCGCAGGAGCTCTCGATGACAACATCCGATCCCCGTCCCGTTGTTCAGATCGACATCATTTCGGATGTGGTATGCCCATGGTGTATTGTGGGATTTCGTCAGCTTGATCTTGCTTTGCAACAAACAGGTGTGCTTGCCCGTCTTCGGTGGCATCCGTTTGAGCTGAACCCCGCCATGCCGCCGGAAGGTCAGAACCTGAGAGAGCATATTGTCGAAAAATACGGCTCGACACGTGAACAAAGCCAGCAGGTACGCGAACGGCTGACAGCGCTGGGGGCTGAGCTTGGGTTTACCTTCAACTTCAACGATGACAGCCGGATCGTGAATACATTTGCCGCACACCAATTGCTGGATTGGGCAGAACATGAGGGGCGTCAGCATCCGCTGAAACTGGCTTTGTTTGATGCCTATTTCACGCAACAGCAGGATGTCTCGGACATTGATGTATTGATGCAGGTAGTGCGAGCGGCAGGTTTGAACCCTGACGCGGCACGGGACGCACTGGCTGGCGGCACCCACGCGGCTGCCGTGCGAGAAAAGCAGCAATTCTGGACAAGCCGGGGTATTTCAGGTGTTCCGGCTATGGTGTTTGGGGGCAAGTACATGCTGACCGGCGCTCAGGGTCAGGACACGTATGCTCAGGTATTGCAGCGATGCCTGTCCGAAGCCGCCTGACCCCTTTTCCCTGACCCCAGTGCAGGATAAGAGGCCGGTATGGAATGGAAGATCACCGAAGGGCTGACCGAATACGAAGACGCCGTGGCCTTCATGGAGGCGCGCGTGGCCGCGATCGCCTCGGGCGACGCGCAGGAGTGTATCTGGTTGCTGGAACATCCCCCGCTTTACACGGCGGGGACATCCGCGCGTATTGAGGATCTGACCGATCCGGAACGGTTTCCTGTTTACCAAAGCAAACGCGGCGGCGAATACACCTATCACGGACCAGGCCAGCGTGTGGCCTATGTCATGCTGGATCTCAACAAGCGTGGCCGGGATGTGCGCAGGTTTGTGAAACAGCTGGAAAACTGGGTGATTTCAGCACTTGCCGAGTTCAACGTCCGCGGAGAGATCCGCGACGGTCGTGTCGGCGTCTGGGTGCGGCGGGATGACAAGCCGCTTATCGTTACGGGCCAGCCTGCCGAAGACAAAATTGCGGCCATTGGGCTACGCCTGCGGAAATGGGTCAGTTTTCATGGAATTTCGATCAATGTCGAACCTGATCTTGATCATTTTACGGGCATCGTACCGTGCGGCATCACCGAATATGGGGTGACATCCCTTGTCGATCTGGGGCTGCCGGTGACACTGGCGGATGTGGATTCTGCCCTCCAGAGAACCTTTGACGACGCTTTTTCCGCGGGTGATTCCTGACCGATCGGCCGGTGGCAAGGCGCCTATTGCCCAACATGCAGTAACAATCACCGACTCCTCTGGCATCTGTTTCCCGGTCAGTGGGTTCATTAACTATTATTACCCACATTTCCGGTGATATTTATGCAAAGTTTAATTCTGGCCGATACAAAGAAGACGTTAACGAGTAGTATGAGTTCACCGTTCTAAAGTGAGTGGTATGTTAACCGGTGATCACGGGCTTGCCCGGAGAATCCGAATATGTGTTTGGTTACGAGTCTGCCGTTCCGACCCCAAATCGGAACGGCAATTCTCATTAAACGCATGTTTCACTGATGTCCAAAGCGGGAAGATGCGGGACAGCATTGGTCAGTTCGCTCCAACTCCAGCGTTGCGTGCGTAATCCCAAATCGGTTTTTCAGGCTCTGCCTGATCCTTGATCTGACGGCCCCGGCGTCGGACCAGGACGCCTCGTCTACAATGACATGTGCGGTCAGCGCCGGTTCGCGCTCCTGCATGCTCCAGATATGCACGTGGTGTACGGCGGTTACGCCTTCGACTTCTTCGATGGCCGTGGCAACCTGTTCCGGCTCCAGATCGGGGGGCGCCCCCAGCATGAGAACCCGGATCGTTTCACCGATCTCACCTTTGACATGCCAAAGGATGTAGACCGAGATCATGATCGTGACTGCGGGATCGACCCATGTCCAATCAAACACAATGACCGATGTTCCGGCGATAATCACGGCAACAGACCCCAGCACGTCTGCCACGTTGTGCAGGAAGGCCGCCCGGATATTCATACTCTCCTTGGCCATTGAGTAGGTCAGTGCCGCAGTGATGAGGTCGACGACCAAAGCAATCCCGGCAATCCAGACGACAATCCAGCCATTGACCGGTTCCGGCTGGATGAACCGCGTGACACCTTCGTACATCAAGTAGACGGACAGCACGATCAACGTTGTGTAGTTGATCAGCGCTGCCACGACCTCGGCCCGGCCATACCCGAAACTCATGCGCGGGTCGGCGGGTCGCCGTGCGATCTTGCGGGCGAAAAAGGCGATGACCAGCGCTGCGGCATCCGACAGGTTGTGCAGCGCATCGGCGATCAGCGCGAGCGAGCCGGACAGAATGCCGCCGACAATCTGCGCCAGTGTAAGGAACAAATTGACGGCGATTGCCCAGGCGACACGGGCATCTCCGGCCTTTGGGTCGATGTGATGATGGTGGCTGTGACCAGAGTGCGAGTGCTGATGTGCCATGTAAAGAGCGCCTGTTGTTTCGGTTCTTAAAGCAATGTAATTCCTCTAGTAACTAGAGGTTCAAGTGGCAGGCCAATAAAATGTACTCAATCGGTGATTTGTCCCGTCATACTGGGGTCAAGGTTCCCACCATCCGATTTTACGAAGAAAAAGGGCTGTTGCCCAAACCTGCGCGCACAGCCGGGAACCAGCGGCGGTATGATGCGGCTGCGCTGCGGCGCTTGCAGTTCATCCGCCACACGCGCGATCTTGGGCTGCCCCTTGCCGAAGTCGAAGCTCTACTGACCCTGGAAGGCGCGCAAGGGGATGACCTGAACCGCGCGCATGACATCGCCGAGCGTCAACTGGCTGACATCCGCGACCGGATCGCACGTCTGGCCCGGCTGGAAAAAGAACTGGCCCGCATCACCAAAGCATGTGACGGGCATCATGATCATGTCTGTGCCGTTCTGCATGCATTCGGGGATCATGACACCTGCGATGGGGCGCATTAGAGTCAGGTCAGAGATGCGCGAATTTTCTCGGCATGTTGGGCGATGAGGTCGAAATCACCCATATTTCCCGGCGGGCGCATCGAAACGCCCTCGTGCCGAGGCAGGACATGGAAATGCAGGTGGAAAACCTCCTGTCCGCCTGCGGCTTCGTTGAACTGCTGAATAGTGACGCCGTCCGCGTCAAAGGCCGCCTTTACCGCCCTCGCCATTTTCTGCACGGTCGCCATTGCAGCAGCCAGTTGCTCGGGTGAGGCATCCAGAACGTTTCGGCACGGTGTTTTGGGTATGACCAGAAGATGACCGTCCGAGCGTGGCATAATATCCATGAAGGCAAGCGTGTCATCGTCTTCGTAAACACGGGTCGCTGGGATTTCACCACGCAGGATCTTGGCGAAGATGTTGTCATTGTCGTAGCCCGTCATGGCATTTCTCCCGATTTGGTACTGCTACCCGTTCTGCGATCCAACTTGCCAGGGGTCAAGCACGGAAACGGGAACCGGGCGCACCTCTTGAAAACCGTACTGCAATAGCCAAATAGCAGGCACCACCGGGTCAAAAATGTCGTGGAAGCCTCCTGCCCGCGACAATTAATCTTGATCCAGATCAAACTCGACCATTGAAGGTCGTCCCCTCGCAATCTAAAACCAGCAGGAATCCCGCGCGTTGGAGAGGTCCGACTGCGCGGTAGTGTTGTAACAGGAGGCACCTAAATGGCAGACGCAGCCATTCATGGTCACGAGCATGAAGACAATCGCGGTTTCTTTACCCGCTGGTTCATGTCGACCAACCACAAGGACATCGGGATTCTCTACCTGATCGTTTCGGCCCTGGCCGGTCTGATCTCGGTTCTGATGACCGTCTACATGCGGCTTGAACTGATGCACCCCGGTGTTCAGTACATGTGCCTGGAAGGCTTCATGGCCGACCCGTGCACACCCAACGGACACCTATGGAACGTGATGATCACCTATCACGGTGTTCTGATGATGTTCTTCGTGGTCATCCCCGCCCTGTTTGGCGGATTTGGCAACTATTTCATGCCGTTGCAGATCGGTGCACCGGACATGGCCTTCCCGCGGATGAACAACCTGTCCTTCTGGCTGTACGTCGCGGGTACCTCGCTCGGTGTGGCTTCGCTTCTGGCTCCGGGCGGCAACGATCAGGCCGGTTCGGGCGTGGGCTGGGTTCTGTATCCGCCGCTGTCGACGACCGAGGGCGGCATGTCCATGGACCTTGCGATCTTCGCCGTGCACGTATCGGGCGCCTCCTCGATCCTCGGCGCGATCAACATGATCACCACCTTCCTGAACATGCGCGCCCCGGGCATGACCCTGTTCAAGGTGCCGCTGTTCAGCTGGTCGATATTCGTCACTGCATGGCTGATTCTGCTGTCGCTGCCGGTTCTGGCAGGCGCGATCACCATGTTGTTGATGGACCGCAACTTTGGCTTCACCTTCTTTGATCCGGCCGGTGGCGGTGACCCGATCCTGTATCAGCACATCCTGTGGTTCTTTGGACACCCGGAAGTGTACATCGTGATCCTGCCTGGTTTTGGCATCATCAGTCATGTCATTGCGACCTTCTCGCGCAAACCGATCTTCGGCTACCTGCCGATGGTTTGGGCGATCATCGCGATTGGTGTTCTGGGTTTCGTCGTTTGGGCGCACCACATGTACACCGTTGGCATGTCGCTGCGTCAGCAGGCCTACTTCATGCTTGCCACGATGGTCATCGCGGTTCCGACAGGCGTTAAGGTCTTCTCGTGGATTGCGACGATGTGGGGCGGTTCCATCGAGTTCAAGACACCGATGCTGTTCGCCTTCGGCTTTCTGTTCCTGTTCACCGTCGGCGGTGTGACCGGCGTTGTATTGTCACAGGCGGGTGTGGACCGTGCCTATCACGACACCTACTACGTTGTGGCGCACTTCCACTATGTGATGTCGCTGGGTGCCGTGTTCGCGATCTTTGCCGGTGTCTACTTCTACTTCAGCAAGATGACGGGCCGTCAGTACTCCGAGTTCTGGGGTAAGGTTCACTTCTGGATGTTCTTCATTGGCGCCAACCTGACCTTCTTCCCGCAGCACTTCCTGGGCCGTCAAGGCATGCCGCGCCGCTACATCGACTACCCCGAGGCATTTGCCCAGTGGAACTTCGTATCGTCGATTGGCGCGTTCATCTCGTTCGCCTCGTTCCTGCTGTTCTTCGGCATTGTCATCTACGCCCTGCTACGTGGCGCGAAAGAGACACGTCCGAACCCGTGGAACGAATACGCGGATACGCTGGAATGGACCCTGCCGACGCCGCCGCCCGAGCACACGTTCGAGCAGCTGCCCAAGCAGGAAGTCTGGGACAAGGGCCACGCCCACTAATCCCTGAAAGCACGACTTAGAAGCCCCGCCAATTTCGGCGGGGCTTTTCTTTTGAAACCTTCGGACATTTCGGGAATATCGCCAGAAGGCCAAAAATCGGCTATTCTGTTTGCGGTTGGTCATCCGGCAATCCGGAGGTACGCAATGCCCGAGATTGATTTCTGGTTCTCAATAGGTAGCACATACAGTTTTCTGACGGTGATGCGTCTGGATGAATGGTGTGCAGAACATGATGCGACAGTACATTGGAAACCGTTCAACGTGCGAACCATCATGTCCGAACAACAAAACATTCCATTTGCCGGAAAACCCACAAAGTCAGCCTACATGTGGCGGGATATCGGACGGCGCGCGGCAAAGTACCGGCTTCATGCCAAGCTGCCTGCCCCTTACCCGATTTCCGATCTTGCCCTTGCCAATCAGGTCGCCCTTCTGGGCATGCGCGAGGGCTGGGGCAAGGACTTTACCCAGAACCTCTATCGCATCTGGTTTGAAGATGGCGTCGAAGCAGGCAGCGAAACTGCCCTGTCCGAGGCCCTGTTCAGATGTCAGCAGGATCCGCGCCTTGCACTGTCCCGCGCGCGCAGTCCGGAAATCTCGGAGGCGCTGGTATCCGAGACCAAGAACGCCACCCAGCTGGGCGTATTTGGCGCCCCGAGCCTCGTCGTGCGCGGTGAGGTGTTTTGGGGCGATGACCGGCTGGATGATGCATTGTCGTGGGCGCGTGTCGGCCACGTGATCTGATCTTTTGGCCATCGACTCCGGGTGTCGATGCGCTATTTTTTCACCATGCCTTATCAATGGACGCAGACATCAGACACAGAGCAGGAATTGCGCCTTTGGCCGCATAATTCGCTGCCGCCCCGATGGGCGATGCGGTTCATCCTGTTGGTGTTTGCCTTCGGGCTTATCCCGATGCTGGCGGTGTTGGGGTCGGTGCTGCTGTGGGGGCTGCTTCCTTTCATGCTACTCAGCGTTCTGGGCCTGTGGCTGGCCATTCAGACAAACTACCGCGCCCGCAGCGTCTTTGAGGTTCTGACGCTGAGCGGCAGCCAGGCCCGGCTGGTGCACCACCACCCCCGAACCGGTCGTCAGGAATGGACGTGCAACCGATATTGGGCTCGGCCTGAAATGCACCAACGCGGCGGGCCTGTTCCACATTACGTCACCCTGACCGGCGACGGCCGCCAGGTTGAAATCGGTTCATTTCTGTCCGAGGAAGAGCGCATCGCGCTTTATGACGATCTGATACAAAAACTGCGCGAACCTGTCGCGCAGCAATTGGTGCAGTAAATGTCGAAGTGACAGGTCAGCTGTTGCTGGCCGCGCAAAGCTGATCCTTGACCATCGGTCCGACCTTGCCGAAATCCAACTGGCCGGTATAGCGGGTTTTGAGTTCGCCCATCACCTTGCCCATATCACGGATCGAACCGGCACCTGTCGCGGTGATCGCGGTCAGAATGGCCTGGTTCACTTCGTCATCATCCAGCTGCTTTGGAAGAAATTCCTCGATCACATCAACTTCGCGCAGCTCGCGTTCTGCCAGATCCAAGCGCCCGCCCTCTTCATAGGCGCGTGCGCTTTCCTTGCGCTGCTTGGTCATTTTACCAAGGATTTCAAGTACCTCGGCATCACCGCAACCTTTTGCTTCTTCGTTGTCCGAACCCCGTGTTGCGATGTCGCGGTCCTTGATCGCCGCGTTGATCAGCCGCAGCGTCGATAGACGTTCGGCCTCCTTGTCTTTCATTGCTTGCTTCAGGGCTGCATTCACCCTTGATCGCATATCCATCTGCTCAATCCATCCCCAAGATGAAGGAACCCCGACCATATCGAAACAAAAAGCGCGACACAACCGGGGTCTAATATATCTAAGTCATTGATATTAAATGATTGCCCAAAAATTGAACAGACTTGACCCAGCGGCCCAACCCCCTTAGGAATGCGCCGATTTACCCTGCAGGAGAGTCGCGCCATGGCCCAGAACGCCCCGTCCAAGCCCACCGCATGTCTGGCTTTGGCCGACGGAACATTGTTCTACGGCACAGGCTTTGGCGCCACCGGCCAGACCGAAGCCGAGCTGTGTTTTAACACCGCCATGACCGGTTATCAGGAAATCATGACCGACCCCTCATATGCGGGACAGATCGTGACCTTCACATTCCCTCATATTGGGAATGTCGGTGTGAACCCCGAGGATGACGAGACCGGCGATCCGGTTGCGGCAGGAATGGTGGTCAAATGGGACCCGACCGAGCCTTCGAACTGGCGTGCCGCAGACGAGCTTAAGACCTGGCTGACGCAACGCGGGCGAATTGCGATTGGCGGCATTGACACCCGGCGACTGACCCGTGCCATTCGGCAGCAAGGTGCGCCTCATGTGGCGCTGGCCCACGATCCGGACGGTAATTTCGATATCGAGGCTCTGGTCGCCGCAGCCCGTGGGTTTGCCGGTCTGGAGGGCATGGACCTGGCCAAGGATGTGACCTGCGCGCAAAGCTATCGCTGGGACGAAATGCGCTGGGCCTGGCCCGACGGTTACTCACGCCAGACAGCCCCCGTGCACAAAGTCGTGGCGCTGGACTATGGCGCCAAGCGAAACATCCTGCGCTGTCTGGCTTCGGCCGGATGTGACGTGACCGTTCTGCCCGCGACGGCAACCGCTGCCGAGGTTCTTGCACACGATCCGGATGGCGTCTTCTTGTCCAACGGTCCGGGCGATCCCGCCGCCACCGGCGAATATGCTGTTCCCATGATCAAAGAAGTGCTCGAGACCACGGACCTGCCCATCTTTGGCATTTGTCTGGGCCATCAGATGTTGGCGCTGGCGCTTGGCGGTCAAACCGTCAAGATGAACCACGGTCATCATGGCGCAAACCACCCGGTCAAGGACATGGAAACCGGCAAGGTCGAAATCACCTCGATGAACCACGGTTTCGCCGTTGACGCTCAATCCCTGCCCGATGGCGTCATTGAAACCCACCGGTCGCTGTTTGACGGCTCGAACTGCGGTATTCGCATGACGGACCGCCCGGTCTATTCAGTGCAGCATCACCCCGAAGCATCGCCGGGGCCGCAGGACAGTTTCTACCTGTTCGAACGCTTTGCGGATGCAATGGCCGCGCGAAAAGAAAAGGCTTAGCCGCCTGCCTTTGCCGGATTAACCGGCCATTAACTATGTTGAAGCAACCCTGACGTGCGTAATCGCGTCAGGGTTTATTAATGGTCGAACTGAACTTACAGCAACTTGCTCCGGCAGAACCGGTACCGGCACTGGGGCTGCGCAAACCTCTCGGCCTCTATTTGATGGAACGCGGCCTGATCACCCGCGCGCAACTGGATCACGCATTGCTGCTCCAATCACGACAGCAGGCCCCCTTGGGCGAGATATTGGTGAGCGAGGGCTGCGTCAGCCGGCAGGATGTCTTGCTGGCCTTGTCCAAACAAACAGGCCTGCAAATCGCGGATCTGGAAGAAACGCCGCCATCCCCTGATCTGGTCGATCTGAAACCTGCGTCCTTCTGGCTTAAGAACCATGTCATACCGTGGGTCAGACTGGGTCCGATCCTTCTGGTTGCCACTGCCCGGCCAGACCATTTCGATGCCATTGCAGCAGAATTTGAGGCAAGCCGATATACAGTGATTCCCGTTCTGGCGGCACCAGATCAGATTGGCACGGCGATATCCCGACTATTCTCACGAGATCTGGCCCGGGCGGCCGAAACCCGTGTGGACCCGCTGCACAGTTGCCGCACCTGGACAGCCCGGGCACGCACCGGACCAGTCGCAGGCGCAATCGCCCTGTTGGCGACAATGATCGCAATCCCAACGATCGGTTGGTCCGTTCTGGTGTTTGCGGCGGTCTGCACGTTGTTCCTGTTCTGGGTCCTGAGATTGTCCGGGTTGCTGGCCTTCTTGACGTCAAAGACAGCTCGGACATCGGAACAGGAAGGACCCAGGGTGTCACGCACTCGCCAGCCCTATGTGTCGATCATGGTGCCTTTATACAAAGAAACCGAGATTGCCGACGCGCTGATCCAACGACTGCGGCGGCTGACATACCCCAAAGCACTGTTGGACGTTATTCTGGTGCTCGAAGAAGACGACGCCGTTACCCGCGAAACACTGTCACACGTTGATCTGCCCAGTTGGATGCGCACCGTGGAAGTCCCGGAATTGAACGGCTTGACCACCAAACCCCGCGCGATGAACTACGCCCTAGATTTCTGCCGCGGCGATTTGATCGGGGTTTGGGATGCCGAGGATGCGCCGCAACCGGATCAGATCGAACGCGTGGTGGATCACTTTCAACATGCGCCGCCCGATGTCGTATGTCTGCAGGGCGTGCTGGATTACTACAACCCGCGCACCAGTTGGAGATCACGCTGCTTTACAATCGAATACAACAGCTGGTTCAGGGTAATCCTGCCCGGTATTGCCCGATTGGGCCTTGTGGTCCCGCTGGGCGGCACCACCTTCTTTTTTCGCCGGGACAAACTGGAGGAGTTGGGCGCCTGGGACGCGCACAATGTCACCGAAGACGCCGATCTGGGTGTCCGGTTGTACCGCGCCGGGTATCGGACCGAGATGGTGGACACAACAACCTTTGAAGAGGCGAACTTTCGGACCTGGCCCTGGGTCAAACAACGCTCGCGCTGGCTCAAGGGTTTCATGGTGACCTATCTGGTCCACATGCGCACACCGGTTGGTTTGTTGCGGGATCTGGGATTGCTTCGCTTTTTGGGCGTTCAGGCGTTTTTTCTGGGAACTTTGGGGCAATTCCTTCTTGCCCCTGTCCTTTGGGTGTTCTGGCTGTTGGCGATGGGTATATCCGTACCGCTGCCGCAGGGGCTGACGCAAGAAGGTGTCACAGCCCTTTTCAGCCTGTTTCTTGCAGCCGAACTGACCAACGTCATGGTCGGGCTTGTCGCCGTCGCAGCAAGGGAAAGGCGTTTCCTGCTGCCTTGGGTGCCGACGATGATCCTGTATTACCCGTTGGGCGTTCTGGCGGCCTACAAAGCGCTATGGGAGCTGATCTGGAACCCATTTTTTTGGGACAAGACCCAACACGGACAAGCGGCCGAGGAACAGCTGCCCTCCTGAGTTCAGGACTCGCGCCGGACCGCATCCTGTTTGAGGCGGGTCATGAACGCGATCGAGATGTGTTCCCGCAACGCCTGACTTGCAGCATCTTCATCACGTGCCGCGATCGCTTCGACAATTCCCTTGTGTTCATTCTGGGCGATTTCACCCCGGCCCTGCACGGCAAGCGATGTCGTGGCCATTAGGGCCATCGTGCGATGCACCAGATCCAGTTGCTGAACCAGATATCGGTTGTGCGACGCCAAATGAATCTGTTCGTGAAACCGACGGTTGGCACGCGACAGGGCCGTCGGATCATCGACCAGTTCGTCATCTGCCAGAACCATGTCCTGAAGAACTTTAATTTCCTCTTCCGTTGCGTGTTTGGCGGCTAGACGGGCTGCCAACGCCTCGAGTTCGCGGCGCACGACGTACAATTCAGCCATCTGGTTGTGATCCAACGATGCCACGATAAGTGATCGCCCGTCCCTTTCCAGCAGGGATTGTGTTTCCAGTCGCTGCAACGCTTCGCGAATCGGGGTGCGCGATACGCCAAAACGTTCCGCCAGTTCGCTTTCGACAAGCCGATCGCCGGGCTTGTACACGCCAACATCAATGGCTTCGAGAATCAGGCTGTAGGCATCTTTGTTGGGTTGGCGGGTCTGGCTCATTTTGTCTTTCGTCTCCTCGTTCGGTCATGTCTATCCGCCACTTGGCCTTCCAATCAAGTGAAGCATTGAAATCCGCAGCACCGGACCCTAAACCATAACCATGGTCAAACCTGCATTTGCTCATGTCACCCAGTGGGTGTTCGATCTCGACAATACGCTGTATCCGCCCCATATGCGCCTGTTCGATCAGATCGAGGTGCTGATGACGGATTATGTCGTGCGCACTCTGGGTGTGGACCAGGCCGAGGCGGATCGTTTGCGGTCAGAATACTGGCGCCGGTACGGCACTACGCTGGCCGGGTTGATGGCCGAGCACGACCTGGACCCTGATCCATATCTGCATGCGGTCCATCAGGTGGACATGAGTCATATGGATCCGGACGCGGAACTGGCCGCCCATATCCGCTCTCTACCCGGTCGCCGCATCGTCTATACCAATGGCAGTGCGCCCTATGCGGAACGCGTTCTGGCGGCACGCGGTCTGAGCGGGTTGTTTGATGCGGTCTATGGCGTCGAACACGCCGGATACCGCCCAAAACCGGAAAAAGCCGCGTTCGAGGCGATTTTCGCGCGAGACGGCATTCGCGCCGAACAGGCCGCGATGTTCGAGGACGACCCGCGCAATCTGGCAGCCCCGCACGAGATGGGAATGCGCACGGTCCATGTGGCACCTGAACCGCACACTGCGGAGCATATCCACCACCATACAGACGATCTGACCCAGTTTCTCGGACGCCTGGTCTGACAGGGCAACCTGCGACGATCTGCTCATTCTGCACCTGCATCATCGTTCCTATATCCGCCTTAGCGACGAACAGAACGGAGATCTCCAATGAGCGCGATCGAAATGTCCCCGCGCCTTCCTGTGTGGCAGCGCCTGTTGTTTGCCATTCCCTTGTTTGGATGGATGGCCCGCGATGTGAAAGACGGCGCGCCCGAGGATCTGGGCTATACCGCCGCCGCCATCGTCAGCATGTGGGGATGTTCCATCCTTCTGTTCGGTCTTCCCGGCCTGTATCTGCCCGCACTTGCGATGGTGCCGGTGATGTTCCTGATCCTGTTGCTGATTTCGCGGGGTTAGGAACCGGGACAGGATGTCACTTGGCGCCCGGGCCGCAACACCACTAGGGTCTGCGGACAACGGAGAATTTCGCGATGACTGACAGTTGTGACATCCTGATATCAGGTGGCGGTATCGCCGGTCTGACCGCCGCCGCTGCCTTTGGGGCAGCCGGATTTGAAGTAATCTGCGTCGACCCTGCCCCGCCCGTGACCGAGCGCAACATTGAAGGGTCAGATCTTCGAACAACGGCGTTTCTGCAACCCGCCCGGGTTTTGCTGGAACAATGCGGGCTGTGGCAACGTCTGGATGCGCACGCCGCCCCTTTGCAGATCATGCGCATCGTGGATGCCGGCGGTGACGTGCCTGAACCGCGTGTCGTTCGCGACTTTGATGCCTCGGACATTTCCGACCAGCCTTTCGCCTGGAACCTTCCCAACTGGCTGCTGCGCCGGGAAATGGTGGCGCGGCTGGCCGAGTTGCCCAATTTGGATTTCAGGCCCGGAACCGGCACCACCAGTCTGTTTACCCGCACCGCCGAAGCCCGCGTCGGGCTTAGTGACGGCGCCCGGGTTCGCTGCCGACTTGTGATCGCGGCAGACGGGCGCAATTCACCCATGCGCGAAGCTGCTGGTATCGGCGTCCGGACAACACGCTATGGTCAGAAAGCGCTGGCTTTTGCGGTCACGCACCCAATCCCGCACGAAAACGTATCAACCGAAATCCACCGGTCCGGCGGGCCATTCACTTTGGTTCCATTGCCCGACTGGCAGGGTCAGCCGTCCTCTGCGATTGTCTGGATGGAACGTGGTCCTCGTGCGGTCGAGCTCATGAAGCTCGACGCCCCGGATTTCGAGGCAGCCATGACCCGTCGATCCTGCGAACTCTTCGGACCGCTCAAGTTAGCGTCGCGTCGCACGATCTGGCCGATCATCAGTCAATCGGCCGAGCATCTGTCCGGTGAAAGACTCGCCCTGATGGCCGAGGCCGCACATGTGGTTCCGCCGATCGGGGCGCAAGGTCTGAACATGTCGCTGGGGGATCTGCGGTGCCTGCTGGATCTGGCGCAGGCGCGACCGGACGGGCTGGGTGATGCCCAGATGCTGGCGGCCTACCACAAAGCGCGCCACACCGAGATCGAATTGCGTGTCAAAGGAATCGACCTGCTGAACCGCGCCTCCATGATCGAAGCGCGCCCATTGCGTGACGCCCGCGCAATGAGCCTGAATGCCCTTTATTCACTGGCGCCGGTGCGCAAAACGCTTATGCAGATGGGCCTCGGCATGCGCTGAGGCCCGGTCTCCGGCTCAAATCACCTGATCCAGAACCCGTTTCAGACGTTGGATGGTACCGTCCACGTCATACAGCTTGTCCAGCCCAAACAGACCAAGGCGGAACGTGCTGAACCCTTCAGGTTCGTCGCATTGCAGCGGCACGCCCGCCGCGATCTGCATACCCAGCGCTGCGAATTTCTTGCCGTTCTGAACATCGGGATCCGATGTATAACTGACGACAACACCGGGCGCGCCAAATCCGTCGGCGGCCACCGAGACAATTCCCTTGTCCTTCAGAATCGCCCGCACACCATTCCCCAGCGCCCATTGCGCATCACGCAGCTTTTCGAAACCATAATCACGGGTTTCAATCATTGTTTCACGAAACGCACGAAGCGCATCCGTTGGCATCGTGGCGTGATAGGCGTGACCGCCATTTTCGTAAGCCTGCATTATCTGGCGCCACTTTTTCAGATCGATAGCAAAACTGTCCGACGTCGTTTGCTCAAGTCGCGCTTCGGCCTGTTCGGACAACATGACCAAACCGGCGCATGGCGACGCGCTCCATCCCTTCTGTGGCGCGGAAATCAGAACATCAACACCGGTTGCCTTCATGTCGATCCAGGCGCACCCCGAAGCGATGCAGTCCAATACCATCAGCGCGCCGACTTCGTGCGCGGCTGCAGCCATGGCCGCCACATAGTCGTCAGGCAGAATCACACCTGCAGCGGTTTCCACATGCGGCGCGAACACGACATTCGGACGTTGTTCACGAATGGTCGTCACGACCTCGTCAATCGGGGCCGGTGCAAAGGGCGACGGGCTGGTATTTCCGGTCTGGCGCGCTTTCATCACAGTGGCCGAGGCCGTCAATCCACCGGTTTCGATGATCTGGCTCCAGCGGTACGAAAACCAACCATTGCGAACCACCAGAACATTGGCGTTCTGTGCAAACTGGCGGGCAACGGCCTCCATAGCATAGGTTCCGCCCCCAGGGATCACCGCGACACCGTCAGCGTTATAGACCTGTTTCAACATATCCGAGATATCGCGCATCACCTGCTGAAAGGATGCCGACATGTGGTTTAGGGATCGGTCCGTAAATACCACCGAGAATTCTTCGAGACCGTTTGGGTCAACACTGTCCAGCAACGCGGGCATGATTGTTCCTTTCCTGAGAGGTTCCTGAAGTTCTGAACCTTTTGGCGAATTTCGTAAAGCACCTTACGCACGTCACATGTTGACGCAACGGAACCTTTCTCTTCAGATTGTTTTTTGCGTCTCGCACGGCCCGATCAAGGCACAAATGACGCCAATTAGGGTCACCCCTACTTTACACTTTGACGTGTTTCTGACCAGATACATACACTTTGTACAAGAAAGGTAATTTCGCAGGTGACAGGGCAAAAACG
The DNA here is from genome assembly GCF_056534475.1 of Ruegeria sp. D4. Taxonomy (NCBI): domain Bacteria; kingdom Pseudomonadati; phylum Pseudomonadota; class Alphaproteobacteria; order Rhodobacterales; family Roseobacteraceae; genus Ruegeria; species Ruegeria sp. D4. The sequence goes on along the minus strand of NZ_JBQFPJ010000013.1, from coordinate 115,291 downwards.
GATAAGTTTTCAGGTAGTTCGCGACGAAGTCAAAAGAAGGATCGAAGCCCGTATCTGGCCGCAGGGATCTTTGCTGCCGACCGAGACGCAGCTGGCCGAAGAGTTCAATTGCGCCCGCGCGACCGTAAACCGGGCCCTTCGGGAACTGGCCGAACAAGGCTATGTCGAAAGAAAGCGGAAAAGCGGGACACGGGTCAAAAAAGAACCCAGCAAACATGCCAAGCTGGAAATTTCGCTAGCGCGCCAGACAGTGGAAAACCAGAATGCCACCTATCGGTATGCTCTGGTCGAACGAAGCGTCGTGCCCAGCCCTGGCTGGCTGGCATCGCAACTGAGTGTTTCGCCGGAAGCGCGTGTCCTTCATATCATCTGCATGCACTACGCGGACAACCGCCCCTTTCAGTTAGAAGAACGCTGGATCAATATCGAGGCCGTTCCGGATGTGGAACACGCCGATCTGAACCAAAACGGGCCGCATGAATGGTTGCTGAAGACCGCACCCTTTACCGAAGCCGAAATCGCGTTCTGTGCCGTTTCCGCTGACGGGCGACTGGCCGAATTCATGGGGACCACGACCGGTACCTCAATGATTCAGCTTGAGCGTACAACCTGGAAAGACGGAGAGCCGATGGCGTTTGCCCGCATGACGCATCACCCGGGTTTCTGCATCCGCTCAAAATACTGACCTATCCGATCGGGCCCGGAAGACGCTCTTCACTCAGCAGCACGTTGGCCTCGACGTCACCGGCCCCAGGCAATGTCATGATGCGCCGCCGCAGGACGCGTTCAAAGTCCGACAGATCCCGCGCGACGACCCGAAGTCGGTAGTCATAAAGACCCAGCACATGCTCGACCGTCTGAACCTCGGGAATGGCGCTTACGGCACGTTCGAAATCCTCAAGGCTGACCTGCCCTTTGCGCGCCAGTTTCACACCCAGAAACACCGTCACCCCAAACCCCAAGGCCTCAGCGTTCAACCGTAGCCGGCGCCCCTTGATGATACCTTCCTCCTCAAGCCTGCGGATACGCCGCCAGGTTGCCGGTTGCGAAAGGCCAAACCGTCGCCCCAGCGCGCCCGCGCTTTGCGCCGCGTCTTGCGCCAACGCACGCAATATCTTGCGGTCGGTTTCGTCCAGTTCCGTCATACCGGCAGCACCTCGTCCCGTTTCACCCGGGCAATATGCATCAGCGCTTCGATGTCAGCGATGTGCGGCAACGTCAGAATGCGGTCACGATATACTTGCTGGTAGTGGGACATATCCCGCGCCAAAACGGACAAGCGCACGTCGACCCGCCCAAGGAAGGTCTGAATCTCGATCACTTCGGCCACTTTGCGCGCAGCTGCGGTGAACTCGTCAAAGGCACGTGGCTGTGTCTTGTCCAGCGTAATCCGCAGCGAAACCTCAACCGCATACCCAAGCGCGACCCAGTCGATCACGGCCTCCTGCCCCTGAATGATTCCTGCGGCCTGCATCTTTTCAATCCGCCGCCAGCACACCCCTGCACTGATCCTGCACCGCTCGGCGAGTTCGGCTGTGGTCAGGCTCGGATCGGCCTGGAAATGACGCAGGATGCGACGGTCAGTATCGTCAAGCATGATTTTTTCACAATATAGATGTTTTGCGAATTATTCTTCATCTTTTTTTCAAATACTCAACCCCATTACTATCGCCATTGCGCCGACGGGCAGATAGAACCACCGCAATCGAAACTGAAAGGACCGGCAAAATGCGTGTCTATTACGATCGCGATTGCGACATCAACCTGATCAAAGACAAGAAAGTGGCTATCCTGGGCTATGGCAGCCAGGGACACGCACACGCGCTGAACCTGCGCGACTCGGGTGCCAAGAACCTGGTCATTGCCCTGCGCGAAGGCTCGCCCTCGGCCAAGAAAGCCGAAGCCGAAGGTCTGCAGGTGATGGGCATTGCCGAAGCCGCCGCATGGTGCGACGTCATCATGTTCACCATGCCCGACGAGCTGCAGGCCGAAACCTACAAGAAATATGTGCATGACAATATCAAGCCCGGCGCGGCCATTGCCTTTGCCCATGGTCTGAACGTTCACTTTGGCCTGATCGAGCCGAAAGAAGGCGTCGACGTCATCATGATGGCCCCCAAGGGCCCCGGACACACCGTGCGTGGCGAATATGTCAAAGGCGGCGGCGTGCCCTGTCTGGTCGCCGTGAACAACGACGCCACCGGCAAGGCGCTGGAAATCGGTCTGTCCTATTGCTCGGCCATCGGTGGCGGCCGCTCGGGCATCATCGAGACCAACTTCCGCGAAGAGTGCGAAACCGACCTGTTCGGCGAGCAGGCCGTTCTGTGCGGCGGCATCGTCGAACTGATCCGCTGCGGCTTTGAGACTCTGGTCGAGGCAGGTTATGCACCGGAAATGGCTTATTTCGAGTGTCTGCACGAAACCAAGCTGATCGTTGACCTGATCTATGAAGGCGGCATCGCGAACATGGATTACTCGATCTCGAACACCGCCGAGTATGGCCAATATGTCACCGGCCCGCGGATCCTGCCCTATGAGCAGACCAAGAAGGCGATGAAAGAGACTCTGTCGGATATCCAGACCGGTAAGTTCGTGCGTGATTTCATGCTGGAAAACGCTGTTGGCCAACCGACCATCAAAGCGGCCCGCCGTCACAACGATGAACATCAGATCGAGCAGGTCGGTAAGAAACTGCGCGACATGATGCCTTGGATCTCGGCCGGCAAACTGGTCGATCAGGAAAAGAACTGAGCCTGACTTCTGTCAGCACAAGGGCGGCCCCGGTGGCCGCCCTTTTCAGTTTGCAACCGCATTTCGATAGCACTCGCCCAGAACGTAATCCCAGCCACCGTCGTAACTGCCGCGTTTGTCCGGTGCTTCGGTTGCCCAGGCCTGCCAGCCGGAATGGGTAAGGACTACCTTTGTTTGCCCCAGCTCGTGGTCTTCGAATTCGACTGTCACCAGGGTGGAACGCTTTTCGTCTGTTCCGGGATGCCAGGTAAACGCCACCTTTTGCCCGGGCGCAAACAACAGAACCTCTCCCCAGTCCGAACGTGTGCCGTCAAACATTGTTTCGTAAATCGCGCCACCTACAAACGGCTCGATCGAGACAGCAAGTGCCGGTTTACCGTGTGCGGCGGACACGGCATGGCCATGCAGCGGCCACCATTTTGCAATCCGGTTCACAAAAACATCAAATGCCTGTTCACGCGTCGCATTTACAATCACCGTTTTGACGATGGGATCAGTCATTGTTCTGTCCGCTTTCGTTAAATTCGGCCGCATAACTTTCCAGCACTTCGGACCAATACCGATCCAGCCAATCCCGCAACTCGGCAAGCCCCTCGGGGCGGGCAGCATATATCCGCCGGGTCCCTTCGGCACGGCACACCACGAGACCCGCATCGGTTAGAACCCGAAGATGCTGGGACACGGCAGGACGACTGACAGGCATGTTTTCAGCCAAATCCCCAACTGCCTGCGGCTTGATTGCAATCGCTTCGAACAATTGTCGCCGGGTGGGATCACTTAAAGCAGAGAATACATATTGGTTAGCCATCACTTACCGTAAGTGAAAGCTTACCGACTGTCAAATATGGCGGCGTGACATCCCCGGATGCGCAAGATAAGGGGAAGCCATGGTAGAGAGCCCCAATTCACGCGACTGGAGCGGCGTTGTAACGCTTGGCCTGATCTGGGGCGGCACTTTCATGGTCGTTGCCATGGCCCTGGAAGGCTACGGCCCGATCACCGTGGCAACCGCCCGAACGACACTGGGTGCACTGACTTTGCTGTTGATGATGGCGGCGACGGGCCGAAAAATTCCCACTGGCAACCCGGCACTCTGGTGGTCGATCATAATCATCGGCATCCTGTCGACGGCCCTGCCCTTTGTCCTGCTAAGCTGGGGACAGCAATTTGTTCCGTCAGCCTTTGCCGGGCTTTCCATGGCCGCAATCCCGTTGATGGTTTTGCCGCTTGCCCATTTCTTTTCCGATGAACCGATGAACGCGCGCAGACTGTTCGGCGTAACCCTTGGGTTCACCGGTGCGCTGATACTGATCGGGCCAGGTCTTGCACAATTGGGGTCGGGGGCTGAACCCTTGGCTCAACTGGCCTGCGTCGGTGCGGCATTGTCCTACGCCCTGGCCTCGATCTTCACCCGCCGCTGCCCGCCCGTTGATCCGGTTGTCCTGGCCGCCTTGACGCTTGTGGTCGGTGCTGTGCTGTTGCTGCCGATCATGTTGGTTTACGAAGGTATTCCCCGTTGGGAAGGCACCCGGCCCGGTCTTGCCATCATCGTGCTGGGCCTGTTCCCCACTGCCTTTGCAACGCTCCTGCGGGTTTCCATCATTCGCAGCGCCGGATCCGTTTTCCTGACCCTGGTGAACTATCAGGTTCCAATCTGGTCAATGGTGTTTGGCGCCTGGATCCTGTCCGAGGCGCTGCCTTTCCGGTTCTATCTGGCGCTGGCAATGATCCTGACGGGGCTGGCCATCAGCCAATGGTTCAGCCTGCAGAAACTGCTTTTCAGACGCTAGCCAGCCGCCGCCTCGACCTCGGAGACGATGCCGTCAACGACTTGATTCAACAGGGTATCATCTTCGCATTCGGCCATGACACGGATCAGCGGCTCAGTCCCGGACATGCGAATCAACAAACGCCCTTGTCCGTTCAATCGCGCTTCGGCATCGGCAATCGCCGTCTTGACGTTCTGAGCTTCCAGGGGATGTTGGCCAACTTCGTAGCGGACGTTTTTCAGCAATTGCGGAACTTTCTCAAACTGCTGCGAGATCTCAGAGGCGCTGCGGCCAGCCCGAACCATTTCCGCCAGGAAATGCAGCCCTGCCATCAGCCCGTCCCCGGTGGTTGCGTAGTCTGTCATCACGATATGACCCGACTGCTCGCCGCCCAGATTGAACCCGCCTTCGCGCATGCGTTCGACAACATAGCGGTCGCCTACCGCAGTGCGTTCTAGTCGCAGCCCCCGCGCAGCCAGGTGCCGCTCGAGCCCGAGGTTGGACATGACCGTTGCCACCAACGCCCCGCCGGTCAGCCGATCAGCACGGGCCCAGCTGCTGGCGAGCAGCGCCATCAACTGATCGCCATCGGCAACCTGCCCCTGTTCATCGACAATCACGACCCGGTCAGCGTCACCGTCCAGGCAAATCCCTACATCGGCACCGTGGGCAACCACGGTTTCCGCCGCCATTTGCGGTTTGGTCGACCCGCAGTTGAGGTTGATGTTCTTGCCGTTGGGCGCGATGCCAATCGGAATGACCTCGGCACCCAACTCCCACAGAACCTCCGGGGCGGTGCGGTGCGCAGCGCCATTGGCGCAGTCGATCACAACTTTCAGACCATCGAGCCGCAATTCACGTGGCAACGAGGATTTCACACGCTCGCCATAGCGGAACCGCGCATCATCCACGCGACGCGCCCTGCCAATATTCTGGGCCTTGGCGGGGTGGACGCCTTGTTCAATCAGGTCTTCGATATCCATTTCTGCCTGATCCGACAGCTTGAAGCCGTCGGGGCCAAAAAACTTGATCCCATTGTCTTCAGCCGGGTTGTGGCTGGCAGAAATCATCACACCCAGATCAGCGCGCATCGACCGGGTCATCAGACCCACCGCAGGCGTTGGCACCGGGCCCAGCAGCAACACGTTCATACCGGTCGAAGTCAAACCTGCCGTCAGCGCGTTTTCCAGCATATAGCCCGAAAGGCGCGTATCCTTGCCGATGACCACGCGGTGCACGCCGGAGGCGTCGCGCCGGAAATATCGCCCGACTGCCGCACCAATGCGCAAAGCCATTTCCGCCGTCATCGGAGGCGTGTTGGCAGTGCCCCGCACCCCGTCGGTTCCGAACAATTTGCGCATCGGTGTTTTCTCCAAAATTCCAGCCTTGGGACCGGATTACCGGACGGCAGTCCACAAGCGCAAGGCCTGAGCCGTCTCGGCCACATCATGGACCCGAATGATCTGCACACCTTGCGACAATCCGGCCAACGCAACAGCAATTGATCCTGGCGCACGCGCATCCTTGCGCGGTTCCTTGCCGATCTGACCGATGAATCCCTTGCGCGACACGCCCAACAGGATCGGGCAACCCAACCCGTGAAACAGGCTGAGGTTCCGCAACAGGGTCAAGTTATGAGCCTCGGTTTTGCCGAACCCAATGCCCGGATCGGCAATGATCTGGTCCCGGTTCAGGCCAAGGCCCTCAAGGTGTTCGATCTGTCCATTGAGGAAATCGTATACATCCAGCAGGACGTCATCATATTGCGGGTCATCCTGCATCGTCGCGGGATCACCCTGCATGTGCATGAGGCAGACCGGGGCAGCGACCCGGGCACAAAACGGGGCCAGATCCGGATCAAAGGTAAACCCTGAAACGTCGTTGATCAGTCCAGCCCCGGCTGCCCAGGCGGCTTCGGCGACGCTGGCCTTGCGCGTATCGATTGAAACCAAAGCATCCGTTTCCGCGCAGATCGCGGAAATCAGCGGGCGCGTCCGCTCGATCTCTTCAGCTTCCGGAACATATGGGGCACCCGGGCGGGTGGATTCCCCACCGATGTCCAGAATGCTGGCGCCATGCGTGACCATGGATTTGGCCGCAGACACAGCGGCTTCGACCGAATTGTGCAGACCTCCGTCCGAGAAGCTGTCGGGCGTTGCGTTCAAAATGCCCATGATCTGCGGGACCGCCATGTCCAGACCTGCAACTGCCGCCCTTTTACGGGTCAGGCGGCTGATCACTTCTTCCGGGATGTCGTTCACGGCGACCAAAACCGGGTCGCCGTCGCGTGTCAGTTTTTCCGCATGGGTGAACCACAAATCCTGCCCAGCCAACGACACCGCGTGGGCCGGGCGCGTCGGTCCGTGCTGTACAAGAGGACGAAAATACCCGGTCACAGTTTGGCCTGATCCACCGGCACCGCCCGCAGGGGAGTTTTGGGAGCCTCTGGAAGATCGCCGCCTATGACCAACATCTCGCTGGCTTCGAATGTTGCCGCGAACCAAGCTGCCAACGCAACCGAATCGGACGGCGCCGCTGACGGGCCATCCACCGCATCCAGAACGATCTTGGACGGCGCCCAGACACAAATCTGGCCGTTCTTCATGGCCCAATCCAGCTCTGTCCGCGTTGAAATCACCACGCACCGGTGATCGCGCGCCGCCAATACCCATGCATTTTGTTCAATGGCCAGCAGGTCGATCCGACGTTGTGTCATTGCATGACCGGTTTTTGGAACAGTCAGGTCCGATGCCCCGACACACAGGATCAGAGGGCGCTGACGGCTTTCAAGCTGATCGATCCATCCGGTCAGATTTTTCGACTGCATCGCCTCGTTCGACAAATAAACCAGACGTGGATGCGGCCGCTCTTCTTCAATCAGGTCATGATGGGCCGTGTCCTTGCCGCGAACGATCTCGACGCCCAAAGCACCTGGACCCCGGTCCAGCTTTTCTATTCTGACAAAAGCTCTTACAGCCTGAGGTTCAAGCAAGATACGCTCGGCGATCCGGTCGGCCAAAGTTTCCAGAAGGTTCAACCGCTCAGCAGCCAGTTCAAATGCAATGGCTTCTGTGACGCGGTCGTAGGACAATATACGGTCTACATCATCATCAATCGGATCGCTGATCGGGCGCACTTCGACCACGATGTTGAAACAGATGCGCTGCGTTGTTCCCCGCTCGGCCTGAAATGCGCCGATTTCCACTTCGACGATATGATCGCGCAGTGAAATACGGTCCAGAGGACCCCGGGACGCTGTCGCTTCCGAGCGTTCGGACGGGTGCGCAAAGGCAAGGCGGATTTCAGAACTCATGGGTATGGCCTTTTCGGGCTCGGGCAGTGCAGGTTGCCTATCATAGGCGGTGCGCAGGCCTATAACATTCATACAAACGCCATTCCAACCGCCTAAAACGCCACTTGGGCCATTTGCACCGGCGAGAACTTGCGAAACCCGAGCGTGCGAATGCCGGTTCAGCATTCGCGGTGCTTAGTCACCAATCGGAAGCAGGTCAGTTGCTCGCGGTACGGTAATTGTGACGATAGAAGATGTGCACACCGATCCGGGCGGTTTCCTTGTACACCCGCGACCAAGACGGGCGTACGGCTTTGGTGTGATAATGCGTTGCCCCTTCGGTCAGTTGATCTGCAATCCCATCAATGGACGTGCGGGCAACTTTAGCGACACGCTCATAGGCTTTCTTTTCGTGAATGACCTCTTTGCGGCCATCGCAGGTGTAGGTGAACTGACACTGGTACTTCTTGCCCGTTCCCTGCTGGATGACACCGCACAGATCATCCGGAAAGCGGCTGCTTTCAACCCGGTTCAAGATAACCTCGGCCACCGCAAACTGACCACGGACGCTTTCGCCGCGTGCCTCGAAGTACAGCGCTTCGGCCAGACACTTCCAATGCTCATCGCCGGTTGCCTTGGGCTGCTGGTCCAACCATTCCTTGGAATAGGATACGTCCAGCGGTTTGGCTTCTTTTCGGGGCGTAAATAGCTTCAGGTAATCACGAAAAACCTGACCCGGCAGTTCACTCCGAGTCACCAGCTCAGCCTTGGCGGAATGAGTCTCTTCCTTCTCGGCGAAGGATACAGTCGGCAGCACGGTTGCTGCCACAGTGGCAACAGCCATTATGTAACGTAGCATCAGATAACCTCGCACAGGCACTTCTCGCGCCATACCCTCCCCCGGCGGGCGCGATGAGGCTCTTAACGCACTGAGGGCGAAAGGTCTACATCTGAAAAAAATGCAAGAGGAAAATTGCCTGCGGGGTCGAGTTTTTTCGACCACAGGTCCTTCCAAAACCACTATTCCTAGGGCTTGCGACCCTTGTCAACCCCCAAGTCTGGACGAAATCGCCAGTTGAGCGGCAGCCAGCCGAGCGACAGGCACCCGGAAGGGCGAACAGGACACATAGTCAAAACCCAGATCGCGGCAAATCGAGATTGATTCGGGGTTTCCGCCATGTTCGCCGCAGACCGAAAGCGTGACATCCGGCTGCGCGGCACGCCCGCGTTCAGCCCCGAGTTTCAGCAGCTCGCCGACGCCGTCGCGGTCCAGTACATGAAACGGATCTTCGACAAACACGCCCTGGCGCACATAGGCGGACATGAACCTTCCCGCGTCGTCGCGTGACAGCCCATAGGTCATCTGGGTCAGGTCGTTTGTTCCGAAGCTGAGGAACGAGGTCTGTGGCGCGATCTCATCCGCACGCAGGCACGCACGCGGTGTTTCCACCATGACGCCCAGTCTGTATTCGAATTCCTGCCCCTTTTCCGAGGCGACGGCCGCAGCCACGGAGTCGATACGGGACTTCACCAGCTCGACCTCGCGCCTGGCGGAAACCAGCGGAATCATGACTTCGGGCACGACGGCCGCACCATCCATACTGGCTTCGATCGTGGCCTCGAAGATGGCCCGCGCCTGCATGTCATAGATTTCAGGCACCGTAACCCCCAGACGCACGCCGCGCAGGCCCAGCATCGGGTTGTATTCAGTCATCGCATTGACCTGCCGCTCGACATCCGACACCGGCAGATCAAGTGCTTCGGCCAGTTCACGTTGCCCTGTACGAGTGGTTGGAAGGAACTCGTGCAATGGCGGGTCGAACAGGCGGATGCAGACAGGTTGCCCTTCCATGATCCGGAAAAGCTGCACGAAATCTTCGCGTTGCATCGGCAGCAAACGTTCCAGCACAGCCGCACGACCCGACGAGGTCTGCGCAAATATCATCTCGCGCATGACAATAAGCCGACCGGGATCGAAAAACATATGCTCGGTTCGGCACAAGCCGATGCCCTGGGCTTGGAAATTCCGCGCGGTCTGTGCGTCCGCCGGCGTGTCTGCGTTGGCGCGGATTGCAATATCGCGCTCGGCGTCGGCCCAACCCATCAGTGTCTGGAAACAATCGTCCAGCGCGGCCTCAAGCATCGCGGGCCGACCGGCCAGAACTTGACCCGAACTGCCATCAATTGTCAGTTCGTCACCGGTTTGGAAAACACGCCCGTCCGGAGCGGTCAGCAGCTTCTTTTTTGTCTGGAACCGCATCTCCGAAGCGCCAACGATACACGGCAGGCCCAGACCACGCCCGATCACCGCTGCGTGGCTGGTCATGCCGCCCTTTTCCGTCAGCACGGCCACTGCGGCATGCATGCCGCGCACATCCTCGGGCGCTGTTTCGCGCCGTACCAGAATGCAAGGCTCGCCCCGCGCGGCGCTGGCCTGTGCCTCGGCGGAGGTAAAAACAATCTTGCCTGTTGCCGCACCGGGGCTGGCGGCGATCCCGGTGGTCAGGATGTCCCGCTCTGCCTTGGGGTGTACCTGCCGGTGCAGCAACTCGTTCAATGAGTGCGGATCAACGCGCATCACCGCGTCCTGCGGCGGCACAATACCGTCTTCGGCCAGACGCACGGCTATCCGCATCGCGGCGCGGGCACTGCGCTGAACGCGTACCCCGTCCAGAATATGCACGTGTCCGTTTTCGATAACGAATTCGACCTGCATTTCCTCACGCAGCTTTTCGCGCATCAGCGCGGCATGAGATTTCAGGTCGTTAAATGCATCGGGGGCCAGCTCTTCGAGTGACAAGCCGCGCGGGTCTTTTTCGAGATACAGCGCCGCCACGTCTTCGCCCAAAGCGTCCCGACCCTGGCTTTGACTCAGGTAACGGCCCGTGATCTGCGGCAGCCCGGTCGTGGAATCCACAAGCTGCAGAACTCCGGAACCGCATTCCCCCTGCCCGACGCCCGGTATCATTTCCTGAATGACAAGGCCAAGGCCGGCATCGGCCGGCGCGCCCTTGGCCTGACGCAGCAAACGCGCGGAAGTGCCATCCCAGGCTCGGGCCATCGAACGCAGAACACCGATTAGTTGCTCGCCCCGATCCTGCGGAAAGGCCTCTTCGGCTTCATCTTCGTAAGCGCGCAAGGACTGGCGCAACCCCTCGCGGCCGGTGAGATCGATATCATCAAACAGGTCAGGGTCCAGCCGGGCGACATGGATGGCATAACTCTGGACAAAACGCAGATACAGTGCGGCCGCTGCTTCAGCTCCCATCTTGTCGGACAGGTCAACATAGCGGGCGTCGTTCATGCCGATGTTCAGAACCGCGCCCGGCCCGCCCCAGTCGGGGTCCTCGGAGCTGGGACGCACACACAGCAATGCAGTCGGTTCGAACTGTTCTAGAATGGCGGCGATGTCGGGGATATGACCTTCGGCGATCCGGTGGACCGCATCGAATGACAAGGCGACCGTGCGCGGGACCGGCAGGTCAAGCCGGACCAGACGTTGCAGGCATTTCGCCCGGCCGCCATGGGTATGGGCGGCGACGGGCGCGTCGGATGTGATCAGCGTTGTATGCGGGTTATTCTGCACTGCGGCACCTTTTGATTTCACCGCAGCATAAGCGCAAACACTGTTGGCGCAAGTGAGTTCTGGGTCAGCCTTCGATCTTGCTCAGGTCGGCGACACCCAGACAAACCCGGCGGATCTGGCTGAGCAGGTTCAGACGGTTGCGGCGGAGAATATCATCGTCGGTATTCACCTGAACCTCGTCAAAGAACGCATCGACCGGGCCGCGCAACGCGGCCATGGTAGCCATCGCCTTTGGAAAGTCCTCGGCCTTCAGCGCAGGTTCGATTTCGGCCTGCGCCTGATCCAGGGCAGCAAACAGCGCCCTTTCGCTGTCGGTCTCCGCAAATTTTATGTCGGCGCCATAGGAGTATTCGACGCCATCCTTCTCCTCGGCCTGTGTCAGGATGTTGTTGGCGCGTTTGAACCCCTGCACGAGGTTCTCTCCATCCTCGGTCGCAATCACCGCATTCAGCGCGCGGGCGCGTTTGACCAGCAGGTTGAGGTCGTCATTGCCGTCCATCGCGATACAGGCGTCGATGATGTCGTGGCGGATACCCTCGTCACGCAGGAAGACTTTGAGGCGGTCATGGAAGAAGGAGAGGAGGTCGTCAGATGCGTCTGGAACCTTTTTCTCCAGCTCAAGAAACGCCGCCGCTGGTGATCCTTCAAGCCCTTCTTTGACTGTCTGAAAGGCCGCACCAAATACGCCGTGCTCGGCGATTTTTTCCAATAGAACGCGTGTATTCGCTTCCGGCAGCGCGTCGTTGATAGCACTTTCCGCTCGAACCAATTGGCTGTCGAAGAAACGGTCCATCCGAACACGCAGATTGTTATCCAGCACCAGCCGAATAACGCCCAACGCCGCACGACGCAGTGCATAAGGGTCTTTGGACCCCGTCGGTTTCTCATCAATCGCCCAAAACCCGGTCAGTGTGTCCAGCTTGTCGGCAAGCGCTACGGTCACCGACAGCGGCGCGGTCGGCACGTCATCCGACGGACCCAGCGGCGAGTAGTGCTCCTGTGCCACGGCGGCCACGGTCGCGTCTTCGCCTGCGGCCGCGACGTAGTAGCGGCCCATAAGCCCCTGAAGTTCGGGGAATTCGTAGACCATCTCGGAATTCAGATCGGCCTTGGCCAGACGCGCGGCTTTCTCGGCCTGATCCGCATCCGCCCCCGCCACCGGGGCCAGTTCGCGGGCCAGCGCTGCGATGCGGTCGATCCGTTCGGCTTGCGTGCCCAGCTTGTTGTGGAAGGTCACATTCTCCAGCGCGCGGGTCCATTGGGTGATGTCCGATTTGGCAACGCGCAGGTCGTTCTCCCAGAAAAACTTGGCGTCTGCCAGGCGCGCCGACAGAACCTTCTGGTTCCCGGCCAGAATGGTTGCCCCGTTGTCAGCGGTTTCACGGTTTGCAACGGTAATGAACTGTTCGATCCGACCCGTTTTGGGATTGCGGACCGAAAAGAACTTCTGGTGTTCCTTCATCGAGGTTTGCAGAACCTCGGGTGGCAAATCCAGGAATTCACTGTCAATCTTGCCCATCAGAACGACCGGCCATTCGACCAGCCCGGCGACCTCGGCCAGCAGCCCGTTATCCTCGACCACTTCAAGACCGGCAGCGAAAGCAAGGTTCTGGGCGTCATTCCAGATATGTTCGGCGCGCACCTCGGGAGACAATACAACAAAGGCTCGCTTCAACTTGGCCGAATAGTCCTCGAAAGACGAAACCGAGAAACGATCCGGCGCCATGAAGCGATGACCGGCGGTTCTGTCACCGGCGGTGATCCCCTCGACCTCAAGCGGAACCACCTGCGCACCGGCCTCGTCGGTCAGGATGCACAGGATCGAATGCAAAGGGCGTACCCAGCGCATCGGGCCACTGCCCCAGCGCATTGATTTGGGCCAAGGGAAATTGCGGATCGTGGCGTCAAGCACCTCGGACACGATATCGGCAGCCGGGCGACCTGACTTTTCGATGGTTGCGAAATACACCTCGCCCTTGGGTGTCTCGCGTTCTTCCAACTGATCGCGGGTCAGGCCCGCGCCGCGCAGGAACCCTTCGATGGCTTTGTCCGGCGCGCCGACCTTCGGGCCTTTACGCTCTTCCCGGATAGTGGGGCTTTCGGCCAGCAGCCCCTCGACCGCCAGTGTCAGACGGCGCGGAGTTGTCATTGCTGCGGCCCCGGCATACGTCAGACCGGCCTCGACCAGACCATCTGTCACCTTCTTTTTCAGATCCTCACCCGCACGGCGCTGCATGCGTGCGGGGATTTCCTCGGAAAACAGTTCGATCAGCAGGTCGGGCATTTTCGGTCCTTAGAAATTCACGATCGTCTGGATGACGATGGCGTTGGCGATATCCACAAAGAATGCGGATACAAGGGGCAGCACGATAAAGGCAATAGGCGACGGCCCATATCGCTTGGTCACGGCGGTCATATTTGCGATGGCGGTCGGAGTGGCACCCAGCGCAAAACCTCCGAACCCGGCAGCCAGCACCGCAGCGCGGTAATTCGAACCCATAATCGGAAACAGCACCCAGATAACGAATACCACCGCAAACAGGGTTTGCGCGGTCATGATTGCGGCGATGGCAATTCCAAGCTCCGCAATGGTCCACAATTGCAGGCTCATCAGTGACATGGCCAAAAAGGCACCCAACGCGAACTCGGAGATCAGCGCCAGCGACGGCGTTCGCGCAACCGGAGGGGCTGAGGGCGCGATGGCCGATCGGACGTTGGCGATCACGATGCCCATGATCAGGCAGGGCACGAACAATGGCAGTTTGAGCCCGGCTGCCGTGATGACTTCGCTGAGTGCGTAACCAAGAATGATGGCCAGATTCAGATGAAGCAAAACGCGCATCACCGTCAGGTGATCTATTCCGGCGCTCGCTTCATCCGGATTGTCCGGCAGACCGACGGTATGCTCTTCTTCCGGCCGATCCGGGCTAAGCTTGCGCCCTTCGATCAGAAACCGAGCGACGGGGCCACCAACAAGCGCAGCTAAAACAAGACCCAGCGTGGCCACGGCCACCCCAAGTTCGGTCGCGCCTTCCAGACCGGTGGCCCGGCCCACTTCCGGGGCCCATGCGATTGCAGTACCGTGACCGCCGATCAGCGCCGCAGAGCCAAACAATACTCCGGATTGCATAGGGTAGCCGAACACGACAGCCCCAGCCGCGCCAATGGCGTTTTGCGCGACAATTGTGATCAGAGTTAGGACAAGAAGCAAAAACAAAGGCTTGCCGCCTGCAATCAGATCCGACAATCGGGCATTCAATCCGATCCCGGCAAAGAACAGCACCAGAAGGAAGTCCCGCGCCGCCAAACCAAAGGACAGTTCAAGACCCGCCACCAAATACAGCAGCAACACAACGAGCGATGCCAGCAGCCCCCCTGTTACCGGTTCGGGGATGTTGAACTGACGCAGAGTTGCGACCCGGGCGTTGATCTCGGCACCGATCAGGTAAACCGCAAATCCCAGCGTCGCTGTCAGGAAATCGGGGATCTGGACCGTATCAACCAAAATGAACCTCTTACTCCTGTGGCCGCGGCGGACATTCTTCGCCCACAACTGTCCCGTCATAAGCCTTCTCGCCGCAATTGTTCAGCCTGTGCCAGACATAGCCCTGCCCGCCATCGGTCACGGCCACAATGCGATCGACCCCGAAATGGACGTTTTTGATGGCTATGTACGCCCGCGCATGTCCGGCCTTCAGCGCGTCGGCGACGGCCACGGCATCATAACAGCCAAACCAGCTGGGCGCGGTTAGCGGTTCGGGATCGTCAGCAGGCATGAAGGCAGCGGACAATTCGTCCAATGTCAGTTCTGTTTCGAAACAAGCCCGATAGCGGATCGGAGAACTATCCGCGTCAATCGCCTGAAATGCGCTGTAACTGATGGCAACCGGCTGGTTCGTTTCGACTTCTGTCAGAACGACATCCTTGCCCGGTTTCGCTTCGACATCATAGTAGAACCCGTAAATCTGCAAGTAATACATGCTGATGCCCGCGATGGCCGTGCACAGCAACAGAATGACAACAATGACCTTTCCGGCCGAACTTTTTCTTTTTTCGCTCATGCTGCCCCTTCATTCATCGTTGAAAATAGGACAACCTCGCGCAGATTGCAGAACTGATCGAGGCACCCTGAATGGAAACGACCCTTGCCATCGGCTTTTTTGGCGCGCTTTTCGCGATCATGAACCCAGTCACCAACCTGCCGGTGTTCCTGAGCGTGACTCAGAGCCTGTCCGTCGCCGACCAGCGAAAAGTTGCGATCAAGACTGCTGTCTATTGCCTTATCCTGGGTGGAGGGTTTGCCGTCATCGGCAGTCAGGTTTTGGGTCTTTTTGGAATCAGCGTCGACGACCTGCGCGTTGCCGGGGGCCTTGTTGTTCTGATGTTCGGGCTGAACATGCTGAACGGTAACGAAAGCAGTTCGCACCACGGCACGCAGGATGAAAAGCAATCCTATGCGACGCTTGAAGCGGTCGCTTTTTACCCGCTTGCATTTCCCATTCTCGTTGGTCCCGGAACGATTACAACCCTGATCCTGTATGCTCATCGTATCAAAAGCCCGACCGAAGCCATTGTGTACACATGTGTTTTTCTTGCGGTCGTGCTGTTGCTTCTGATCACGTTCTGGAACGCCACGGCCCTGGCAAAGCGGCTGTCTGACAACGCGCGCGTGATCATGAGCCGGTTCATGGGCATGATCCTGTCGGCCATCGCAATCGGCATGATCGCGGATGGCCTGAAGGCATTGCTTCCCGGTTTGGCCTGACCTGCCCATCAGCCCGCGTGACCGGCGGCCCCGGTCAGAACAAACGCATCCGCACATTGTTTGGCCAGCGCCCGCACACGCCCGATATACGCCTGACGCTCCGTTACCGAGATCACGCCACGGGCATCAAGCAGGTTGAAGATGTGCGAGGCCTTGATGCATTGGTCATAAGCGGGGTGCGCCATGATGATACGCTTCCCGGTCTTGGGATCGTCATGTTCCTGCGCCAGAATGGCGGCGCATTCTGCCTCGGCCTCTTCGAATTGACGCAGCAATACCTCGGTATTGGCCACATCGAAGTTCCAGCGGGCGTATTCCTCTTCGGTCTGTTTGAAGATGTCGCCATAGGTTAAAGGGCTGGGCGATTGCGGGTCGTTGAACGGCATATCCATCACGTGATCGATGCCCAGCACATACATCGCCAGACGCTCGAGCCCATAGGTCAGTTCACCCGAGACCGGCGCGCAATCATGTCCGCCGACCTGCTGGAAATAGGTGAACTGGCTGACTTCCATCCCGTCGCACCAGACTTCCCAGCCAAGACCCCATGCGCCCAGAGTTGGGCTTTCCCAGTCATCTTCGACAAATCGGATGTCGTGCAATTCCATGTCGATGCCGATCGCCTCGAGGCTGCCCAGATACAACTCCTGCAGATCGGGCGGGCTCGGTTTGATCAGCACCTGATACTGATAATAGTGCTGCAACCGGTTCGGGTTTTCGCCATAGCGACCATCAGTGGGACGGCGCGAGGGCTGCACATAGGCCGCAGCCCAGGGTTTGGACCCCAGCGAGCGGAGCGTCGTGGCAGGATGAAACGTGCCAGCTCCAACTTCCATGTCATAGGGCTGCAGAATGGCGCATCCTTTGGTGGCCCAGTAGGTCTGAAGCCTCAGGATGATCTCCTGAAATGAACGTGGAGCGCTGGACGGTTCGGTCATGACATTTCCCCTGGACGCCGCAGCATCCGTTTCCGGTCGGTTTTGCCCTTCCTATGCAAGGGGTCCGGGGGCGTCAACGGGCCAGTGGGCTCGTCATGTCTCTGTGCGGCCACACTGGAAATTCCCCTTAATCTGGCCATGGCGTTCCGAGGCTGATTTGGCGTATTCTCCGGGCTGAAAAAACTCTGCGAAACACAGGCGGACAATGGCACGCATATTCACTTCAATTGCATTTCTTTTTCTACTGGGTGTGCGCGCCGTTTTTGCGCAACAGGATACGGGTGTCTGGGTCCAGATCGAGGCACAACCGACCTTGCAGGCGGCGCAGGATCGGGCGCAGATCTATGCAAATACCCTGCCCGACGTGAATGGGTTTCGCCTTAACAGCGGCTGGTATGCCATTGTAATAGGACCCTATTTACGATCAGATGCGGATCAGGTTCTGCAGGTTTACCGGGCTGAGGGTCAAATCCCGTCGGACAGTTTCATTGCCTATTCGAACGCACTGGGGCCGCAATTCTGGCCAGTTGGTGCGAACGTTCTGGATCGGGGCGCGGTAACGCCGCCGGTTCAAACCCAGGCGCAAACAGAACAGCCGCAAGCTGCAGCGGTTCCGCAAGATGCCGATGAAACCCGATCGCAAGCTCTGCAGGGTGAACGCCTGCTGACCGCGCAGGAACGCAAAGACCTGCAGTCAGCATTGCAGGCAGAGGGGTTCTATGACTCGACGATTGACGGGGCTTTTGGTCAGGGTACACGCCGTTCCATGGCCGAATGGCAGCGCTTCAATGGGTTTGAAACCACCGGCGTTCTGACGACGCAGCAGCGCAAGGCCTTGATGGACGGCTACAATGCACCGCTGATCAGCGTTGGCATGAAGCGTTACGCAGACCCGCAGGCCGGTATTGAACTGGACTTACCGCTGGGTGTTGTGACCTTTGACCGCTACGAAGCACCGTTTGCGCATTTCAATGCGACCGCAGATTTGAATGCACAGGTGCTGTTGATCAGCCAGGAAGGTGACAAGGCGACGTTGCGCGCTTTGTACGAGGTGATGCAGTCGTTGGAAATTGTTCCGCTGAACGGCCCGCGCACCCTGCGGGGCGATCGCTTCACGCTGGAAGGCCGCGGGAAAGGGATTGTATCCTACACGCAGGCCGCATTGAAGGATGGCAAGATCAAGGGCTTCACCCTGGTCTGGCCGGAAGGGGACGAGGCGCGCCGCGCACGCGTACTGGCCTCCATCAACGCCAGCTTTACCACAAGGGATGCGGTCCTTGACGCCGGTGCCGGCGCGGATGCGGAACAGCGGATCGACCTGGTTTCAGGCTTGCAGGTGCGTAAACCGCGCTTGTCCCGCTCGGGCTTCTTCGCCGCTGCCAACGGTACGGTTCTGACGGTTTCGGAAGTGGCAAACAACTGCACCCGTATGACCCTGGACGACGATCAGGAGGTTCAAGTGGCGTGGGACGATGCCGATCTAGGCGTGGCCGTGTTGCGCCCAAGCCGGGCACTTGCCCCCATGAGCGTGGCCGAATTCAGCGCAGATGAGCCTCGTATCCGATCCGAAGTGGCCGTATCTGGCTTTTCCTATCTGGGCGCATTGGGTGCACCAACACTGACTTTCGGTCAAGTCGCCGATGTGCGGGGCCTGAATGGCGAAGATGGAATAAAACGTCTTACACTGGTCGCACAGCCCGGCGATGCAGGCGGTCCGGTGTTCGACGACAGCGGAAACGTGGTCGGGATGCTTCTGCCTAAAAGCTCTGACGGTCGCACCCTGCCCGACTCGGTCAGTCTTGCCGCCTCGGTTGATCGACTGCGTACAGTCCTGGATAAAGCCGGTGTTGCAGGTCAGCCTGGGCAGGCGGTCGGTGAAATTTCACCAAACGAGTTGAACCGCCGCGCAACCGGAATGACTGTTCTGGTTCACTGCTGGGACTAAGAAACCGTTAGGTTCCACTAATGGCGTCGCCAGACCAGGCGGCGCCATACCTGTTTTCCGAAGCTTCAGAATATGTCCGGTGTGACGCGGATCAGCGTGGGTACCGGCACATCAAACGCCGCACGGATGGCGGATTGCAGGCCGACCCCCGAGTTGGGTTGGGACGACAACGCGCCAAATGCTTCGGCCAGCTTGCAGAAATCTGGATTGCGAGCCTCAACGGCATTCGGCGCAATCTGGCTGCGCACCATGCTGTCTTCAATTTCCTTCAGCTTGCCATTGTCCCACAGAATGATTGGCAGGGACAAACCCAGTTCGACCGCCACGCCCAATTCCTGCATCGTGTACTGGAACCCATAGTCCCCGGCGATCACGGCCGTGGGCTTGCCGCGTCGGGCAATCGCGCCGCCAATGCCCGCAGGCAACGCATATCCCAACGTGCCGAACCCGGTCGGGTGATGCCAGTGATACGGATAGGCCATGTCCCAGAGTTCCTTTGCGACATAGGCAAACTGCGTCATATCCGAGTAAATCATCGTGTCTGCAGGCAAAGCCGCGCGCATCACATCAATCGCTGCGGCGATCCCGGGGCGTTCGGCGTCGATTTCGGCCCGCCACTTGGTACGGGCGCTGGCCACCTCCTCGGCAGTCCAACCAGTTGCCGGTTTCACCTTATCCAACACCGCCCAAAGCGTTTTCGCAAAGCTTTCACCATCCGCCTGCAGCTTGATCGCTGCACGATGCCGGTCTGACAGAACCTCGGGGTCCAGATCGACGCGGATCAGTTGCGATGTGTGCCCAAGTTTGTCGCGCCAGAGATCTACTTCCCCCAGTTCCGCCCCAACGGCGACAACCAGATCCGCTGACGCAATCACATCGGCGCTGCCCGGTCGTGTCAGCATCGCCCCGAAATCCAGAGCGTAACCGGTGCCAGCCATGCCCCGCCCCGCAAAAGTTGTGAAGCATGCCGCCCCCAGTTGCGTCAATATCTGCCGCCACAGATTTGAATGCGCCCCTCCGCCCAGAATGAACAGGGGGCGGCGCGAGATATTCAGCATCGACAGGACCGGCGCGATATCAGGTGGCAGCACTTTTGTTCTGAGCCCGGGCTGATTCGGGAACGGCGCCGGGTCAGCCTCAGCCTCAAGCTGTGCGATCGGCACCTGAATGTGTTTGGGGCGGGGGCGCTTCAACTCAAACTCTTCGAACGCGCGTTCGACCAGGCCAAAGGCCGCGTCGGCGGTGTTAGCCAGGCAGGACCAGTCCGCCACGGTTTCCGCGGCGGCGCGCTGATCCTTCATTTGATGCAACTGGCCCCGCTGGGCATTTACCTCATCCAGACAGGAGGACAGGACCAGCATCGGGACGGAATCGGAATAAGCCTGCCCCATCGGCGTCATGATATTGCACAACCCTGGTCCGGAAATCACATAAGCCACGCCCGGTTTCCCGGTAGCACGAGCATAGCCGTCGGCCATAAAGCCCGCCCCCTGCTCGTGCCGCGCCAGCACGTGCTTGATGCCCGCTTCTTCGATACCGCGATACATTTCCTGATTATGTACGCCCGGAATGCCAAAGATCACATCTACGCCACGATCCCTGAGCATATGTGAGATTTGCGCACCAAGGGTTCTTTTCATCAACTTCTCCAGAATTGAACGGTGAAGATCGCGTAAACCGCCAGCAGTTCAAGCCGACCGACCAGCATACCCGTGATCAGCAGCCATTTCGCCGTATCGCTCAACCCCGCGAAATTGCCGGCCGGTCCGATCTGATTGCCGAGGCCCGGTCCGACATTGGCAAGTGCGGTTGCAGCACCGGACACGGATGTAATGAAATCCAACCCGGTCAGAGCCAGCGCCCAGGACAGGACACCCATCGTCAGCACGAAGAACATGAAGAAGCTCATGACCGAGGTCAAAACATCTCGGCTGATGGGGCGGCCGTCGTATTGCGGTGTGAACACGCCGTGTGGCGAACGAATGCGGCTGATCTGGGTTTTGATCGACGCGAACAAAAGCTGATACCGGAATACCTTGATCGAACAGGCCGTAGAACCAGCGCAGCCACCGATCAGACCGATCAGAAAGAACAGCATAATCGGAAAATTGCCCCAACCCATGTAGTCGACGCTGGCATAGCCCGTGCCGGAAATGATCGAGGTTATGTTGAACAGCGATTCCCGCAAGGCTCTTTCCCAATGGTGCGGGAACACGGTCGTCAGAAAGACGGTCATGACAACGACCAACACCGCAATGGTCGCCAGAAAGGCGCGAATCTGGCTGTCTTGCCAAAGCGAACCGGTGTTGCCATTGGCCAGTTGCACATACCGCACGAATGGCAGTGCAGCCAGAATCATGAAAACGGCAGCGGCATACTCCGTCGGACCCGAGAATACGGCGAATGAGCTGTCATAGTTGGCAAATCCTCCGGTCGCGATGGTCGTCATCGAATGCACGGCGGCGTCGAAAAAACTCATCCCGAAGGCTGCATAGACCAGGGCACAAATCAGAGTCAGTACAACATAGATCATGGAAATCTGCCCGGCGATCTCTTGCGCGCGCGGCAGAATCTTTCCCATGGTCTCAAAGCCTTCCGAGCGGAAGATCTGCATGCCCCCGACGCGCAGTTCGGGCAGGAACACCATCGCAACCACGATGATTCCGATCCCGCCCAACCATTGCAGGATTCCGCGCCACAGCAGCAATCCAGTGGGCATGCCGTCCAGACCCGATAGAACCGTGGACCCTGTCGTTGTCAGGCCGGACATGGCCTCGAAATAGGCGTCAACGAAACGCAGTTCGGTTTCGCCGAACATGAACGGAATGGCGCCAAACACCGGCAGGGCAACCCACACGCCGGTTGTCAGCAGAAAGGTCTGGCGGATTGTCAGCCCCTCGCCCACACCGTTCGAACAGCTCATGGCCAAGACCACGCCGGTCATAACGGTAATGACGGCGCTTTCCAGAAACACATTCCATTCGCCCCGCCCTTCGATCAGGTCAGCAAGCAACGGCAGCAGCATGGTCGCCCCTAGAATGGCGACCAACAGGCCAATCACATATCCAACCGGGCGCATATCCGTCATGAGGCGCAGCGTTGGCGCGCCTGCACGACTGTGTCAAGCGGATGTCGGGATCAACTGTCCGATTTTGGTGCCTGAACTGGCATCGCGGGCGGTTTGGAAGGTGCCCGGGTGCGCCGCACCGGCTGTTCGGCGGCGGTTTTAGGTTTTGCCGCCGCTGGTGCCTCGGATGCCTTGCTTGCTTGACGCGCGACAGGCTTTGGCTTGTCGTCCGGCAGTTTGGTTGTCACTATTTCGGCCGTCTTGCCTGCCTGAGACTTGGGTGCCGCCACTTTGACGGTTTCAGGCTTTGCTGCCGCTTCCGGCTTGACCGCTGGCTTTTTGGGCGTCGGCGCCTTGGCCACAGTAGCGGACGGTTTTGCACTGGCCGGTTTCGGCGTGGCAGCGTTGGCGACCGGCGCTGTTTTAGGTTCCACTTTCTTTGCCACCGGTTTGGGCGTGACAGACGACGCTCTGACAACAGGTGCCTTTGGCGTTACCTGCGCTTTACGTTTTGCCCGGATCTTGGGTTTTACCGCTGGCTTTGCGCGGACTGCTTCCTTAGCAGGTTCCACCACAGAGGACTCAGACGCTGCCGCACGTAGTGCCTGCAAGGGTACTAAAGGCAACTCGATCGCAGAGCGGGTCATGATTTGCATGATCTTCATCTGATTGACCATGGCATAGCCAGCCACACGCACGGCCGCAGCCTGAAGTTCCAATGGTCCGGAAATCGGGTTCATCTACTAATTCTCCTCTGAAAGCGATGCAGGCAGAGACAAAGCAAAGGGGGTTCTCCGGTTCGGGCCCTTTGGGCGGCAGACCGAATTTGCAATCCAAGGCGTTGCACGTCCCGGCATCCTTTAAGGTGTCGCACCACCTGGTGCGATCATGCTGCATCTGCATTGTCTTGCAGACTACCCAAATATTTGTGCTTGTGCAGAATTTTTGCTGCGGTGCGGCAATAAATCGCCAAGACGCACCCTATTTTCGGAAAACTGCCCTTAAATCAGGCAGATCAACCGACGTGGAACAATGTGGTGAACAGCCGGGGATCCAGACTGGCCGCCGCAAAGGTCGGCCCTTCTGTCAGAATGGACACCGCGTCGTGGCTGTGCAGGCTTTCCTGATGGCTGGCAACTACCCGGAAATCACCGATGTGATGGTCCGCAAGCAGTTCGGCACAGAACAACCGAGCGGCGTCCTCGACAAAAATCGGGTTGGCGGCGTTCAGTTCGGCAAACGCCTGCTCATCTTCGCGCTTGACCATGACCTGCGTCTCGGTCGGAACCGCGCGGCGGCACAGGGTGATCAGATCCTCGAACCACAGGCAATCCGCGTCACAATCGACGACAACTGAAATGCGAGCGACAGACCGCTGCGAATGCGGTGTCGCCAGTTGTCCGCGCGTGGACCGGGCGTGCTCGCTCAATTCCAGCGAACATGGGCAGGTCGAGGAATAGACGTAGTCAAGATGCATGATCTTTAGGCGTTCCCCGCCCCGATCAACCAGTTCCAGCGCGATGTCATAATACTGGTAGCCGGACAGGCCCGAACGCAGGCTTTCCACAATAACCGGATATGAAAACCGCATCTGGATGCGCGCATCCAGACTGTCCAAATCGGTCATATAGTCGTTGAGCGCGGCTTCCATCACCTCAAAGCTGAACGTGCTCTCGGCGTATTTGTAGAATGACCGCATGATCCGGGACATGTTGATGCCCTTTTTCTCGGCCTCAAGGCTTACCGAACCTGTCACCGATGTCTCTAGCGTCAGGTCCTGACCCTTCTTGCGATGAAAGCGAATCGGCAGGCGGAAATTCGAGATTCCCACATGCTGAATCCGCTGTTTGGCACCCCGGATCAGGCTGGACGGACCGTTCTGCAGATCGGGCAGAGAGGCTTTGTACGCCTCACAAAACTTGAAATCCTCGGGGTATTCCCGCGAAAGAGACGGATAATTGACCGGCACAAGCCCCGGGATCAGACGTGCAATCGACGGGTCAAGCTGGCTGATTTCCGCTTCGGTCGCGGATGACGCCCATCGCCGCAAGACGTTAAAGGCCGCCTCGGCTTCGTCACGGTCGGGAGTATTGTCCAGGTCACGGGGATATACGTTCATACGCAGGGTTTCCTTGTGTCGACGCAGGAATATAGCAGGTTTCTGTTCATTTCCAGTCCCCTCTAATACGCACCGGATACCAGACCGGATTGAATAAATCTGCGTGAAACCGTCTATATTCAGCGAAACGCGGCGAGGATTTGATGCCTCGTTTTGGACAACTTGCCCCTTGCTCGACCGCAGGGGCCTGTCGCAAACAGGATAGCATTGCGAGTGGCGAAGTCACAGGTTGTCCGTAAAAACTTCCAAGACCACTGATGAACGAGGCCGTTATGCGCGACATACTCGATCTGGAGCGATTCCCGCTGGACCAGCCCGGCAGCAAAGCGTGGCAAAGCCTTGTCGAGACCTGTAGTCAGGAGCTTGCACAGCAAGGGTTGTTCAATCTCGAAGGATTGCTGCGCCCGGAGGTCGCCGAGTTCACAGTGTCAGAAATGATACCACGCTTTGATACCGACGCCTTCCTGCATCAGCGCCGCCACAATATCTATTTCAAGAAGATTGAGGAATTGCCCGAAGATCACCCCGCGCTGCAGGAATTCGATACGTCCAACCGGACGCTTTGCGCCGATCAGATTCAGGGTACCGCCCTGCTAAGGCTGTACGAATGGCCAGAATTCGCGCATTTTCTGGCCGCAACGATGAACAAGTCGGTACTGCACGTGATGGACGACCCTCTGGCCCGGGTGAACGTCATGTCCTATCGCGAGGGTCAGGCCCTGAACTGGCATTTTGACCGGTCAGAGTTCACCACAACGATGCTGTTACAGGCACCGGATCAGGGTGGCGCTTTTGAGTACCGGAAAGACCTGCGCAGTGAAACCGACCCGAACTATGACGGCGTTGCAAAACTGCTGAGCGGCAATGATAAAAACAGTCGGGTTATTTCCCTGAGCCCCGGAACCCTGAACGTGTTCAAGGGCAAGAATACCGCCCATCGGGTGACGCCCGTAGCAGGAAGCAAGCCACGAATAATTGCCGTGTTCTCCTATTACGAAAATCCCGGTGTCACGTTTTCGGATACCGAGCGGATGGGTTTCTACGGACGGGCCTGAGGCACGTGCACCCTGCGGCGACTGCAAGCCACAGGGTGCATCTGTCTACTTTTGCGATACCGCAAGTGCCTGTTGAATGTCCGCCAGAAGATCTGTCGGGTCTTCCAGCCCGATTGAAAGGCGGATCAGGCCCGGCGTGATGCCCAACTCATCCCGCTGCTTCTCACTCAGGCGCTGGTGCGTGGTTGTGGCGGGGTGTGTCGCGATCGACTTCGCATCACCCAGATTGTTCGAGATTACCGGAATGGTCATGGCATTCAGGAATGCAAAGGCTGCTTCTTTTCCGCCTTTGATATCCAACGACAGAACCGTTCCGCCCTTGCCGCCCAATTGATCCTGAACAAGCGCGTTTTGCGCATGGGTTTTCAGCCCCGGATACAACGTGCGAACCAGAGCAGGATGCCCTTCAAGCGCTTCCGCAACTGTCTGCGCCGTCTCGGCCTGCGCGTTTACGCGCAACGACATCGTTTCCAGCCCTTTCAGCATGATCCAGGCGTTGAACGGGCTCAGCGCGCCGCCTGTATGCTTGAGATACGGCTCGACCGTGCCACGGATGAATTCCTTAGTGCCGATGATCACACCACCCAGAGCACGCCCCTGCCCGTCTATGTGTTTGGTGGCTGAATACACAACCACGTCGGCACCCTGCTCGATCGCGCGCGAGAAGACCGGGGTCGAGAACACATTGTCGACGATAACCACTGCACCGACCGCATGAGCAAGCCGGGACACTGCGGCAATATCAATGACCTCAAGCGTGGGGTTCGACATGGATTCGAAGAAAACAGCCTTGGTGTCCGGCCGGATCGCAGCCTCCCACGCGGCCAGATCGGTTCCGTCCACAAACGTCACCTGAACGCCATACCGCGTCAGGATGTTTTCAAGAATATACAGACAGGAGCCAAACAACGCCTTGGCCGAAACAACATGGTCACCGGCCTGCAGCATCGACGTCAGCGCGCCGTTCACGGCCGCCATGCCGGATGCGGTGGCAAACGCATCTTCACCGCCTTCCAAAGCGGCGATGCGCTGTTCAAACATCGCCACAGTTGGGTTGCCATAGCGGGCATAGATGAACTCATCCGGGCCGGATTCGATGAATCGCGCCTCGGCCTGCTCGGCAGTGTCATAGACGAAACCCTGCGTCAGAAAGATCGCTTCGCTGACCTCGTTATACTGGCTGCGGCGAATACCGCCATGAACGGCTTGAGTGCGTTTGTTCCAGGTCTCGCTCATCTTTTTCCTTTCCGCCCCCGACGCGGGAGGCAAACAAAAAACCCCAGACGCGGCCAAGCGAAAGGGGTCTTTCATCCTGACCTTTTAGCGGTGTTGTTTAGCGTGGCCCGCAATCCGGTAACAAATCGCCACGTAGCTCTGTGCTGCCATACGCCTCGGGCCGCTATTCGTCAAGGCTGCGCTTGGTTCTGTCACGCTTTCGTAACCGCCTCTTGCCGAACCGGCAGAATGCCGCATGATCGCCGATACACGGAGGAGCCATGACCAACCCAATCGATCTGTATTTCTGGCCAACGCCGAATGGCTGGAAGGTTTCCATTGCCCTGGAAGAGATGGGCCTGCCCTACACAACCCATCTGATCAATATCGGCAAGGGTGATCAGTTCGACCCCGAATTTCTGAAGATTTCGCCGAACAACCGCATGCCCGCAATTGTCGACCCCGACGGCCCGGGCGGCGCCCCGGTTTCGGTCTTCGAAAGCGGCGCGATCCTGATGTATCTGGCCCGCAAGACGGGCCGGTTCTATGGCGAAACCGAGCGTGATCGCATTGCCGTCGAAGAATGGCTGATGTGGCAAATGGGCGGCGTCGGCCCCATGGCCGGTCAGGCGCACCACTTCCTGAAATACGCCCCGAACATGGACCCGCCGCAGGACCACCCCTATCCGAAGGACCGCTACCGGGCAGAGGTTGGGCGTTTGTATGGCGTGCTGGATCGACGGCTGGCGGAAAACGAGTACGTCGCGGGCGATTTTTATTCCATCGCCGACATGTCAATCTGGGGCTGGGCCAGCCTGTGGGAAGGTCAACAGCAAGTGCTTGAGGACAAGCCCCATTTTGCGCGCTGGCTGGAAGCCGTCAGTGCCCGCCCCGGCGTGCAGGCCGGTCGCGCGCTGCATGCCGATTTGCGCGGCGATCACCGGGACAAGCAATCGCAAGGGGTGCTATTCAAGCGGTGATTGTTTTCGGAAGTCGTTTTGGGTTCTCAATGATCATCGCTGATTTTACCTTGGCCATACCAAAGACCGCTAGCGAAACAGGAATTCAGGCTCCGCCGGCAAAGGCATCAGCTTGTTTTTCCGGAGACCCTTGCGCATTTGCGCAGCATTGCTGCCGTCCGTACGCATCCGGGCGGTCAGGACAAAAGCCGCATGCCCTGTCTCTGTTGTTTGAGCTGGGCCGACTGAACGCTCTGTCTTTTTGAAATCCACGCCAATCGGTTTTTTCGACCGCGCAGAGCGGAAGTTTGGAACCGAATGCTGTTTCCGATCTGTTTCTTCCTCCGACCGTGACAACTCAACGCCCTTCAGCTTCTGCAATTCTGAGAGGTACTTTGTTGCAATCCCAAGATGCCTGCGTTCGAAGGAGTAGGCATTCAGTGCCTCCTCGATCATTCTGGCGGTGTGTACATATCCTTTTGATCGCGTGAACTCTGAAAGTTCGACAAAACGATCGTGGATCTGGCTCTCATCCGGTCGGACATTTTTTTTGAGCGATCCATTTTGTGTTACGTTGGGCATCCGGACTGACTTCGAGAAGACGTTGAGTGGTGCACAGTCAAGCCCAGGCTTTGACAAAGGCCGACGCGCAAAGATGCTTGCAAGTACCCTTCCGGCATCGGAGAGTCGACCAACCGGCGTCAAAGCGGCGGAAAAGCGCCTTATACTCACATATGGATCAAAAAACACTTATCCGTGGGCGCCAAACCGAAAGTCTTGCAACCGGCAAGCGTCCACTTTGTCCGTAAGGCAGACCTACCCCTCCCCCTGCACCAGCACATCCAGCATCCCCGAGATATCCTCGATCTCTTCCGCGATCACATGGGTCACCGAATGCGCCCGCTGCATCCGGCCCGTTACCCGTAACAGCCGCCCCGAGATCACCGCGCGGCGGAATTGTTCGTAGATCTTGCGCCAGACAACCACGTTGACGATGCCGGTCTCATCCTCAAGCGTGACGAATATCACCCCCTTGGCCGTCCCCGGTCTCTGCCGCAGGATCACCAGCCCCGCCACCGTCACGCGTGCACCTTCGGGCGGGGCGTTCAGTTGGCAGGCGGGCAGGCACGCGGGCGGACGCGGCCAATCGCTGTTTTGATCTGTGGGGCGAACAGGGACAACAAGCATGAGAACAAAAATAGAACAAATGACAAGAAAGTCCAGTCGCGGCACGCCGAGTCGCAAATGAGGCTGGAAAGAGCTAAATGCCTTGACTAAGGAAGGTTTCGAACATCGCAAAAGGAAGACGCACGCAATGGCAAAGATCACCTATGTCGAGCATGGCGGTACCGAACACACTGTCGAGGTCGCCAACGGACTGACCGTCATGGAAGGGGCCCGTGACAACAACATTCCCGGCATCGAGGCCGATTGCGGCGGCGCCTGCGCCTGCTCGACCTGCCATGTCTACATTCACCCCGACTGGGTCGAGAAAATCCCGGCCAAGGACGACATGGAAGAAGACATGCTGGACTTTGCCTATGAACCCGATCCGGCCCGCTCGCGACTGACCTGCCAGATCAAGGTCACGGATGCTCTGGACGGTCTGGTCGTGCAGATGCCGGAAAAACAGATCTGATGCCAGCCAGACCGGTCGTCGCCGTCACAATCGCACTCGGTGTATGTCCGGTCACGGCACAATCGCAGCAACCGTGGCAGTATGAACCACTGGGCTCGGCCGAATACTCCGAACCCACGGCGCGATACCCCCATGGTGTTCTGGGTGATCAGATAGAATACGGCGCGCTGGTCCTGCAATACGCACCCGGATCGACGCAGTATACTATACGGCTGCCAGAAGAACGTGTTTTCGAAGACATCCGGCCGCGCCTGGTCGACGTTGACAACGACGGCCGTCGCGAAGCCCTTGTCGTCGAAAGCCATCGCGACAAGGGTGCCCGGCTTGCAATCTACAACGGCGGCGGCCTGATCGCGGCCACGCCCTACATCGGCACCCGTTTCCGCTGGCTCGCACCGGTCGGCGCTGCGGACCTGGACAACGACGGCCATGTCGAAATCGCCTATGTCGATCGCCCTCATCTTGCGAAAACGCTACGGATCTGGCGTTTCGAGAACAACCAACTGACCGAGATCGCAACAATTCCCAATCTGACGAACCATCGCATCGGCGAAGATTTCATCTCTGGCGGCCTGCGCTTCTGCGGGGACACTCCCTCGCTGATACTGGCCGACGGCAACTGGTCTCGTATTGTCAGCGTCACGTATGACAAGGGCTGGCAATCAACAGATCTGGGACCGTTCCGGGGCCGCGACAGCATTTCCCAAGCCCTTAACTGCTGATCCGCCCCTTCATCTGGCCAAAAATATCCTGGGGGTGAGGCCGCAGGCCGAGGGGGCAAAGCCCCCTGATCAAGAACCCGTGACGGGCGCAGCCCGCCACGAGACCTCTGCCAGAGCTTACAGTGCCCGCCAGCCGATATCCCGCCGACAGAAACCCTCCGGCCAGTCTATCGCATCAATCATCGCATAAGCCCTGTCACGCGCGTCCTGCAACGACCCGCCACGTGTCGTGACATTCAGAACCCGCCCGCCCGACGCCGCAATCCGCCCTTCAAAAGACTTGGTTCCGGCATGGAACACCATGTTCTTGCTGTCTTCCGGCAGGTCATCCAACCCCCGGATCACCGAGCCTTTTTCATAGGTCCCCGGATATCCCTCTGCAGCCAGGACAACCGTTATCGCATGATCATCTGCCCAATTCACTTGTGTATCGCGCAAACGCCCCTCGGCGGCTGCGTGCATCAGGTCCATCGCCTGCGCGCCAAGTCGCATCATCAGAACCTGGCATTCCGGATCGCCGAAACGAACATTGTATTCGACCAACCTCGGCTGCCCATCCCGGATCATCAACCCGGCATAAAGCACGCCCTGAAACGGCATCCCGCGACGCTTCATCTCGGCCATGGTCGGGCGCACAATCTCTTCCATCGCAAGCGCTTCGACTTCGGCGTTCAAAACCGGTGCGGGAGAGTATGCGCCCATGCCGCCGGTGTTCAGCCCAGTATCGCCCTCTCCAACCCTTTTGTGGTCCTGCGCAGTGCCAATGGACAGGATATCTTCACCGTCACAAAGCACGAAAAGCGAGGCCTCTTCGCCCTCCATGAACTCTTCAATCACGACCTCGGCTCCGGCACCGCCAAAAGCGCCACCGAACATGTCGTCAATGGCCGCCAGCGCAGTGTCCTCGTCCATTGCCACGATCACGCCCTTGCCCGCAGCCAGACCATCCGCCTTGACGACGATGGGCGCACCCTGGGTCCGGATGTAGTCCTTGGCCGGTCCGGCCTCGGTGAACCGGGAATAAGCCGCTGTCGGGGCACCCGCGGCATCGCAGATTTCCTTGGTAAAGCTCTTTGATGCCTCAAGTTGTGCGGCACCGGCCGACGGTCC
Source organism: Ruegeria sp. D4 (assembly GCF_056534475.1). Taxonomy (NCBI): domain Bacteria; kingdom Pseudomonadati; phylum Pseudomonadota; class Alphaproteobacteria; order Rhodobacterales; family Roseobacteraceae; genus Ruegeria; species Ruegeria sp. D4. The sequence goes on along the minus strand of NZ_JBQFPJ010000013.1, from coordinate 84,359 downwards.
AAAAACCAGGACGCCCGCTTCCCGCAACCGGTCGGCAACACCTGCCGCCAAAGGGGCTTCAGGCCCAACGATCACGAAATCTATCGCGTTTTCTTCGGCAAAGCTGACAACCGCGCCACCGTTTTCGATATCCAGTGCCGCGCAATCGGCGATCTGCTCGATCCCGGCATTTCCGGGTGCCACGATCAGACGGTCGCATTTGGGGTTCTGCAGCACCGCCCAGGCCAGACTGTGCTCGCGCCCGCCGCTGCCGAGAATAAGGATGTTCATGAATGCTCTCCGATCTGCTTGGCCTTGCCTGCGCGGCGTTCTAAGCTGGGTGAGCATTTGAAACAAGGCGCTGAAATGTCCGACCTGCTAGACGACCCAATTCCCGGCCAGAATACCCCTGAATACACCGTTTCGGACATCTCGGGCGAAGTGAAACGGACCCTCGAAGGTGCGTTTGGCCGAATCCGTGTGCGCGGCGAGGTCGGTCGCGTCTTCAAAGCACGTTCGGGGCATTTGTACTATGACATAAAGGATGACCGGAACGTCCTGGCTTGCACAACCTGGAAAGGTCAGGTTTCCGGCCTCTCCGTTGTGCCCGAAGAAGGTCTTGAAGTTGTCGTCACCGGACGGCTGACCGCCTTTGGCGCGCAATCAAAATACAATCTGAACGTCGACGAAGTTGCGGTTGCCGGACAAGGCGCGCTGATGGCGTTGCTGGAAAAACGCAAGAAACAGCTTGAGTCGGAAGGCCTGTTTGCGCCCGAACGCAAGACTCACCTGCCTTACCTGCCCCAGATCATCGGCGTTGTGACCTCTCCTTCCGGCGCGGTGATCCGCGACATCCTGCACCGGCTGCGCGACCGGTTCCCGCGAAAGGTACTGATCTGGCCGGTTGCAGTTCAGGGCGCCAACTGCGCGCCCGAGGTCGCGCGGGCAATCGAAGGGTTCAATCGGCTGACGCCCGGCGGCGCTTTGCCACGCCCTGATCTGATCATTGTTGCGCGCGGTGGCGGCTCGATCGAAGACCTTTGGGGATTTAACGAAGAAGTCGTCGCGCGGGCTGCCGCCGCATCCGCGATTCCACTGATTTCAGCCGTGGGGCATGAAACGGACACGACCCTGATCGACTTCGTCTCGGATCGTCGGGCCCCTACGCCCACCGCCGCCGCCGAATTGGCGGTACCTGTGCGGCTGGAATTGCTGGCCTGGACCGGCGAACAAGGCGCGCGTTTGTCGCGGGCGGCAACGGATGCCGTGCAACGCCGTTCGCAGCGCTTAAGGGATTTGTCACGCGCGCTGCCAAGGGCTGACAGCCTGCTCGACACACCAAGGCAACGCCTGGATCAGGTCTCGGACCGCCTGCCCAACGCCCTGATCCGCGGTGTTCAGAACCGGCGCGTCAAATTGCTGGACACATCCGCACATTTGCGCCCGTCAACCCTGCGCGGGATTGTCGAAACCCGCCGCGACCGATGGCGCAACCTGACGTCCCGCCTGTCTCTGCGCCCGATCAGGCAAGAGTTAAAAAACCGCGCCGAAAACCTGAACCGACTGTCAGAGCGTCTGAATACAGCGCACAAATCCCGGCTGGACAGGCTGCGTCAACAATTGGACGCGACCGACCGGCTGCGCGAAACGCTCAGTTACAAAGCGACGCTGGAACGTGGGTACGCCGTGGTTCGCGCAGAAGGTGCGGTTGTCACCACCAAGTCGCAGGCAGCCGGGCACCCTGTTCTTGAGATCGAATTTTCTGATGGTCGTCTGACAACCGGCGGATCGGCCAAACCAGCGGCCAAAAAAACCAAACCCGACGCCCCGGATCAGGGATCGCTTTTCTGACTCATGCTGACAATCTGGGGTCGCAAAACATCATCCAACGTCCAGGCGCTGATGTGGTGTGTCGGCGAACTGGGCCTGCCGTTTCGCCGCCATGACGTCGGACATGAATTTGGCGGGCTGGATAGCGATACCTTCACGGCCCTCAACCCAAACCGGACAATTCCGGTGGTTCAGGACAACGACGGCACACCAATTTGGGAAACGGGCGCGATCCTTCGATACCTCGCTGCACGCTATGCTTACGACAGTTTCTGGCCCGACGACCCGGTGCGACGTGCAACGGTCGATAAATGGGCGGAATGGGCCAAGCTGAACGTCGCCATGAATTTTACCGTGCCGGTCTTCTGGAGAGTCGTTAGAACGGCACCCTCCGACCGGGATGAAACTGCGATCACCGCTGCCCTGCATGTGCTGGAAGACAAGCTGGCCATTGCCGACCAACAATTGTCGCATTGCGCTTATATCGCAGGGACCAGTTTCACGCTGGCCGACATCCAGTTGGGCCACGTTTTGTATAGGTATTTTGACATCGGCATCCCGCGCGCACCATTCAGGCACCTACGGCGATACTATGAAACCCTGTCGGCCAGACCGGCCTATCGCGATCACGTCATGATAAACTACGAAAGCCTGCGTGCGCATTAATCAAAGTCTCAAACTCCGATTTCCGGGCCATAGCACACCATTTCTTCGCCACGGTCATCAGCCTCGTACAGTTCAGTCTCCAGCGGGTCACCTTCGAACTGCGCAATCAGCCTTCCACCCGATCTGGTGAACAACCAGCATTGAGGATCCGGTCGGTCTTCATAGACGAAACATATCTGTTGATTTTGCTCGTACCAGACACCTTCCTTGCAATCGCCATCCAGAAAAGACCAGATGACCCTGCGCCCGGGCAGATAGCGTTCCACCCCATATACCTGCCCCTGGAAGCCATAAAACAGGGTCTTGCCGCGTGTGTATTCGTCGAACTCAGCAGCCGATAGCGCAGTCTGCGCGGTTGCGGCCTGCGCGGACGCAATCAGAAGAATCACCAAATGCCTCAACATGGTTTCATATTGTCAGATGCCGCAATCCGACGCCAACCAGCATTCTGCGACCGGTTTCCTTGACGTTACCGGTTGAGTTGCCCGGCACATCAGGCTGACACTGCATCAGATCCAACAGCCGACACTGGCAGGAGAGTAAGGGATGACAACAACGCTGTTCTGGATCGCCGCATTGTTTGCAGTCGCCTACCTTCCGATGTCTCCAAAACCGGCCAGCCTAGTGCGAACGGCATTCAAGACCGGATCGGTTGCCATCCTGGCGCTGATCGCAGCGGTTGCCGGCGCCCCTTCCCTGCTGATCCTGGCCCTGGTGTTGTGTGCCGTCGGGGATGCTTTGCTGTCGCAAGAGACCGAGGCGACTTTCATCGCCGGGGTCGGTGCTTTTGCCGCCGGGCATCTGGCTTATATTGCCCTGTTTCTGACCCACGCCAGCAGCGATCCGGCGCTGATCCTGGACCGGCCGGGATTGGTCTGGTCGCTGGTTCTGCTGGGCATTGTCGCGGCGACACTTCTGGCACCACGAGCTGGTGATCTGAAAATCCCGGTGCTTTGCTATATCCCGATCATTCTGGGCATGGGGATCACGGTTCTGAGCCTGCCCGAGACCGGAGCATTACGCTGGGCCCTTCCCGGAGCGCTGGCCTTCATCGCATCCGACCTGATCCTGGCCACAGAAAAGTTCCTGCTTCCGCCCCGGCATCCCGCAATGGCCCTGACCCCATATCTGGTCTGGCCGCTTTACTGGGGCGCACAAGCTGCATTGCTGCTTGCGTTTCTCTGACCCTTTGCAACTGCCGCAAATCCGCATTAGGTGAAGGGAACACCTGCGGAGACCAAAGATGGCGTTTTTCTCAAAGCTCAAGGATCGGCTGTTCAAATCCTCGTCCCGGCTGGAACAGGGGCTCGATGCGATTGTCGAAGATGGCGGCGAAGAAACGACCGCCCCCGATCCGGTCATCCCCGAGCCAGAACCGGAGCCTCAGCCCGTCCCCGAGGTTCCCGAACCGACCCCCGAACCAGTCCCCGCCCCTGAACCAGTCCCCGCCCCTGAACCGGCCCCCGCCCCGCAACCGGTCGAAACGCCTTCTCCCGCGGACCCTACGCCAGCTCCGCCGCCGCCCGAAGCAACCCCGGCGCAGCGCAAGGGCGTTCTGGGACGGCTGTTCAATCGGGGCGACACTCAGGTCGTGGTACGGCGCACGCTTGACGATGACATGCTCGAACAGCTTGAAGAGTTGCTGATCGCCTCGGACATGGGCGTGGATACCGCCCTGCGCGTAACGGCCAACATGGCCGAAGGTCGTTTTGGCCGCAAATTGTCGACCCAGGAAATCAAGCAACTTCTGGCGCAGGAAGTCACCCGAGTGATGGAACCTGTTGCAAAGCCGTTGCCCATCTACCCCAAACGCCCACAGGTGGTTCTGGTTGTTGGCGTCAACGGATCCGGCAAAACCACAACTATCGGCAAGCTGGCAAGCCAGTTCAAATCCGCGGGTAAGAAAGTGGTCATCGCGGCGGGCGACACCTTCCGCGCCGCCGCGGTCGAACAGCTTCAGGTCTGGGGCGACCGCGCTGGCGTCCCCGTCCTGACCGCGCCCGAAGGCTCCGACCCGGCTTCGCTGGCTTTCGACGCCCTGACCCGTGCGCAGAATGAAGGGGCGGACCTTCTGATGATCGATACAGCAGGCCGCCTGCAAAACCGTGCCGACCTGATGGAGGAACTGGCCAAGATCGTCCGCGTCATCCGCAAGGTCGATGAAACCGCCCCGCACAACACCCTTCTGGTCCTCGACGCCACCACCGGCCAGAACGCGCTGAGCCAGGTTGAAACCTTCCGCAAACTGGCCGATGTCTCCGGCCTTGTGATGACCAAGCTGGACGGCACTGCCAAGGGTGGTGTTCTTGTGGCGCTCGCTGACAAGTTCGGTCTGCCCATCCACGCCATTGGTGTCGGCGAACAGATCGACGACCTGGCCCCATTCGACCCGGAAGAATTCGCCGCCGCCCTCACTGGCCTCGACAAGGGCTGATCCGCCCCTTCATCTGGCTGAAAATATCCTCGGGGGGTGTGGGGGGCAGACAGCCCCCCACCCTTTCCACCCAGCAAAAGGCCGATAGTTGAGCGACTGGCTGATTTCCCTCGAAGGCACCGAAGCGGGCCACCAACTTGCGCTGGGACTGGCGCTTATGGCGGCTTTCCTGCACGCGGTCTTCGGAGCGTTGCAGAAAGGGCGTCACGACCCCTGGCTGTCACGCGGCGCGATTGACATCTGCTACTGCCTGATGGCCGCGCCCTTTGCCTTTTTCGTCGTGCCCTGGCCCGAACCTTATATGTGGCCCATCTTCGCAGTCGTCTGGCTGATCCACATAGCCTACAAGACCTTGCAGGCCCTGGCCTACACCAAAGGCTCCTACACCGTGGTCTACCCGGTGGTGCGCGGCACCGGCCCCCTGTTCACCGTTATTGGTGCCTACCTGCTGTTCGGCGAGACATTTTCGACCACGCAGTGGTTCGGCGTCGCGGTGTTACTGGCCGGTATCTTCGGATTGGCCGGATACAACCTGCGCTATCTCGAGACGAACCGCGAAACGCTGGGTATCGCCTTGTTTCTGGCCGTCGTAACCGGGCTGTTCGTAGCGCTTTATACAACCTATGACGCCTATGGCATTCGTGCGACCGCCGATCCGTTCACATTCCTGGCCTGGTTTTTCATGATCGACGGGGCGGCAATGCCGATTTATGCCTTCCTCAGATGGCGGGCCATGATCCATCGCCCTGCGATTGGCCCACTGATGCTGCGCGGGCTCGCGGGCGGTATCATCGCCCCATTGTCCTTCGGGGCCATCATGCTCGCCACACGGCTGGACAAAGTGGGCGAGGCCGCGGTGCTTCGCGAAACCTCGACCGTGTTCGCGGCCCTGATCGGATGGCTGGTGCTGAAAGAGACCGTCGGCCCCCGGCGTATTGCCCTGATGGCCTTGATTGCATTGGGTGCAGTAATAGTTGAAATGGGCGGGTAAGCAGCAGGACAGAATCATGACAGGTAACAAAGAAATCAACCCGTTTCTGAAACAGGTGCTGGAACTGGGCCCGCCTCTGGCCTTCTTCTTCATCTATCTGCGCCTGCGTGACGACAGTTTCCTGATCGGCGGCATCGAATATTCCGGCTTCATCATAGCGACGATCATCTTTGTACCGCTGATGCTGGGTGCCATGGGCATATTGTGGTTTCTGACCGGAAAACTCAGCCGGATGCAGATCTTCACGGCCTTCATGGTGATCTTTTTCGGCGGTCTGACGGCCTGGTTCAATGATGAGCGGTTTTTCAAGATGAAAACCACGCTGGTCTACGGCTTCTTCTCGGTCATCCTGGGCATCGGTCTTTTGCAGGGGAAATCCTATCTCGCCTATGTGCTGGACGAGATGTTGCCCATGCGCCATCAGGGCTGGATGATTTTGACACGTCGCCTCTGTGGCTGCTTCGCCGTTTTGGCAGTCGCCAACGAAGTTGTCTGGCGGACCTTGTCGACCGATCTATGGGTCAAAATCGAAACCTTTGGGTTTCCGATTGCCCTGATGGTTTTTCTGATGCTGCAATTCAACCTGCTGCAAAGCTATATGGACGACCCGGATCATCAATAGGTTCCGACTGCGGACATCACAAAACCGTGAACACGCCCGCATTGGCGCCAAGTATTCTGTCTGAAATCCGGCAATTACCCACAAACAGCTTGGCTAAGCGCCAAAGCTGTGAAGAATGGGGTAACCACTCACCACCCCCATCCGGAGCCCCGTACACTCATGACGGCCTTCCCAAACAGCGGCTTTCTTGCCGAAGCATCTGACCGCCTGAAAGCCATGCTTACCGCGCAGGCTACCGAAATTTCACTGAACGACGGGGAAACCCTTTTCGAACAGGGTGACGAGGGCAACGCGCTCTATGCCATTCTGGAAGGAACGCTCGAAGTGTCCTTTCTGGCGATGAGCGGCCGAAAGCTTACACTGACGCTGATGCGTCCGGGTGAGATCTTCGGCGAAATCGCCCTGTTTGATAACGGCCCGCGTACAGCCACCATTTCCGCTGCCGAACCCTCGCGTGTCCTGCGCGTGCTGCGCAACGATGTGCTGCGTCAAATACGACAGCACCCCGATCTGGCCGAGGACATGATCCGTCTGGCAGGTCTGCGCATGCGCTGGATGGGCTCGCAGCTGAACGAGCAGGTCTTTCTGCCAATGCCGATCCGGCTGGCCCGCAAACTGCTTCACCTTTCGGAGCTTCAGGACAATCCGGCAGACAGGATAACCCTGTCGCAAAGCGAACTTGCCGAATTCGTGGGCGCCACGCGCGAAGCGGTGTCCAAGACCATATCCACCTGGAAACGTGACAATATTGTTCAGGCGTCGCGGGGGGGGTTGCTGATCCAGGACTTCGATGCATTGCAGGAACTGGCCGAGTCCGACCTGATCTGACGCCTGTGACCTGTTTCACATACAAGCGGCGACGTTAACACTAAATTAATAACTGTTACCGTAGGAGGTCAGAGAATCATCCCCGATATCTGTCCACTGACCTCTCCCTGTACCAGAGCCATACGTCCTTCCCAGGCGTATGGCTCACCTTTTCCATCAGCAATTTCTCACAAAAAAGGGCCGGAGTTTACACTCCGGCCCGATAACCTTTTTGCGCCTTGGGTCACTCACCGAGGCTGAGTGCGACGAACCGGGGTTCACCTCCGCGACGCACCAACAGCAGCAGGGACTTGCGCCCGGCCTCTCGTGCTTCTTCCATCCGTGTTTCGAGGTCATTGACGGATGTCACTTTTTGCTGACCGGCCTCGGTAATCAGATCACCGGCCCGCAATCCCTTGGCATAGGCTTCAGACGCCTCATCAACTTCGCTGACGACCAACCCGTCGGCTTCGGCGTCCAGACCAAGGTCTTCCCGCAGCTTGTCGGTCAGCGGGGAAATGGTCAGCCCCAGGATCTCGGAGTTTTCGTCCTCATCGTCCGTTTGCGCGGGCTCATCTCCGTTTTCCACCCGTTCAGCATCCTCGCGACGACCCAGAGTGACCAGTACGGTCTGTGTACCGCCGTCGCGATGGACAACGACGCGAACGGACTTGCCGACCGTTGTTTCCCCCACCTGACGCACCAACCCGCGCGTGTCTTCCACTTCGACGCCATCAAAACTCAGGATCACGTCACCCGCCTTCAGCCCGGCTTCTTTTGCCGGCCCCTCGGGCACGTCGCTGATCAGGGCGCCACCGGGCTTCTCCAGCCCCATGGCTTCGGCCATGTCTTCGGTCACGTCCTGAATGCGCACACCCAGCCAACCGCGACGTGTCTCGCCGAATTCGCGCAGTTGATCGACAACCTTGACCACCACATTCGAGGCCATGGAAAAGCCAATACCGATGGACCCGCCATTGGGTGACAGGATCGCGGTGTTCACACCAATGACCTGACCATCCATATTGAACAGCGGCCCACCCGAGTTGCCCCGGTTAATAGCTGCATCAGTCTGAATGTAGTCGTCGTAAGAGCCGCTGAGCGCGCGGTTGCGCGCCGATACGATACCGGCCGAGACCGAGAATCCCTGCCCCAGCGGATTGCCCATGGCAATCACCCAGTCACCAACGCGCGCCGTGTCGCTGTCACCAAACTTTACATATTTGAGCGGACCGGTCGCTTCGACCTTAAGCAGTGCGATGTCGGTCTTTTCGTCCGTGCCGATCACCTTGGCCGGCAACTCCTTTACGGGTTGCCCGTCACCGGGAAAGAATTCGACAAGGATTTCGTCCGCTTCGGCGATGACGTGGTTGTTGGTTACAATGAACCCGTCTTCGGAAATCACAAACCCGGAACCCAGCGCATTGCTGCGGCGTGGGAGGTTCTCATCGCCGTCGCCATTACGGTCCTGAAACTCGCGAAAGAAGTCTTCGAATGGGGACCCTTCGGGCACGATCCCGCGCGGACCGGTCTGTCCCTCGATCAGCGTGCTGGTCGTGATGTTGACAACCGCGGGGCTTATCTTTTCTGCCAGCGGCGCAAGGCTTTCGCCCCGGGCCTGAACGGCTACGGTCTGGGCCAGAACCAACACCATCGCGGCAAAGGCCAACCACATCCACCGCATCATAAAAACCGCGTCTTCGCGCCCGAGGGAAATACTGCGTGCTTTTGCCTGCACCTGGGGTCTCCTTGTCGAATTATTCAGGTGGCCACTCTCTCGCGGCCCTTCTTACGGACTAATGTAGTCAGTTTGACCTGTCCCGCAACTCAGGATCGCGTGGAAATCACCGGCAAGTGAGATGTCCTGCTCAAAAGCCCAGCTGATAGGCACCCCACAGAAGGATCAGCCCGCTGATCACGCACAAAAGACCCGTAATTCGCCGTGCCTGCTCGGGCAGGGTCCGCAGGGTTTCCAGCATCCGTTCGATAAGCGAAGGGGCCAGCGCATAGGCCAGCCCCTCGACAATCAGTACCAGCCCGAAGGCCAGAAGGATCATACCCATTACCGTCCGCCCTGACCTGTAGGCGATTTCAGGTAATTAAAGAAATCCGAGTCCGGGCTCAGCACCATTGAGCTGTTGCCACCGCGCAGCGCGCGCTCATATGCGGAAAGCGAGCGATAGAACTCGAAAAACTCCGGATCCTTGCCAAAGGCTTCGGCGAAAATCGCGTTGCGTTCAGCGTCAGCTTCACCACGAATGATCTCGGCTTCACGGTTGGCGTCCGAGACCAGTTCGACCACGGTCCGGTCGGCCTGCGCGCGCACACGCTGCGCCGCTTCGTTACCACGGGCGCGTTCGTCAGTGGCTTCACGCTCCCGCTCGGCTTTCATCCGGTCGAACGTAGCCTCAAGGTTCGCCTGCGGCAGATCGGTGGCCTTCAGGCGCACGTCGATCACGTTAACGCCCAGCGCCTGCGCTTCGGCAATCGCGCTGTTGCGGATGCGCAGCATCAGGGCAGCACGGTCCGAACTCAGGATGTCGCGCGACGAAACCGAACCCAGAACTTCGCGTGTTTCAGCGCGCAGGATACGGTCCAGACGATCCTCGGCCACCGGAACGCCACCGACACCAACGGCCTGACGGAACTGGTTCAGATCGGCAATCCGATAACGGGCGAAGGCATCGACCACAAGGCGGCGATCGTCCAGTGGTGTCACCTCAAGCGGCTGCACGTCGATCGAAAGGATGCGGTCGTCATAACGCACCACTTCGTCGAAAACCGGCAGCTTGAACGCGAGGCCCGGTTCCTCCTTGACGTTAACGACCCGTCCAAAACGCAGAACAAGGGCGCGTTCACGTTCGTCGACGATAAAGATCGACGACAGTCCGGCAACGACCAGGATGACGAGAACGATCAGAATAATGGGTGACTTACGCATCAGTTGCTCCCCTCGGCCTGATTACGGCGCAGCTCGTTCAGCGGCAGATACGGCACAACGCCCTGCCCCTGCCCGGTCGAGTTCTCGTCCAGAATGATCTTGTCCACGTCACCCAGAACCTGTTCCATCCGTTCAAGGTACAGACGTTTGCGGGTTACATCCGGGGCTTTGGAATACTCTTCCAGAACGGCGCTGAAGCGGCTGGCTTCACCCATCGCACTGTTGATCTGCTGGGCTCGGTAGGCTTCGGCTTCTTCCAAAACCTGTGCGGCTTCACCGCGCGCCTCGGCGAGTACGCGGTTCGCATAGGCGTCGGCGACGTTCTGAAGGCGGTCACGCTCTTGCGCGGCGGCCTGAACGTCGCGGAACGAAGCAATCACGTCCTGCGGCGGGTCGGCCTTGTCGAAGTTCACACGAATGATGTTCACGCCCGAGTCGTAGCTGTCCATCGTCGCCTGGATCAATTCTTGCAAACGATCAGCAATGATACCGCGGTCGCGGTTCAGGATCGGGGCCAGTTCGCTTTGCGCGATGATTTCCCGCATCGCCGATTCCGACACCGCGCGAATTGTCTGGCGTGGATCGCGCAGGTTGAACAGGAATTTGGCGGGATCGTTGATGTTCCAAACGACTTGATAGTCGATATCCACCACGTTTTCGTCGCCGGTCAGCATCAGACCATCATCACTGCCGCGCGTACCGCCCATATCCTCGGTCTGTTCGCGGGTAACCGGAATAACCTCGGCGGTCACAACCGGCCAGGGTGCAAAGTTCAGACCCGGGTTCCCAACGGCCGAGAATTCACCCAGGAACAACTCAACCGACTGTTCTTCCGGTTTCACGGTATAGAAGCTGGCAGCCGCCCAAAGGCCCACTGCGACCAGAGCGCCGATGACTACCGTGCCTTTGGTAAAGACCGGGCCACCACCACCTGCGCCCTGACCGTTGCCGCCACGGCCACCGCCGCCACGACCACCCATCAGCACGCGCAGCTGCTCCTGGCCTTTCTTCATCAGCTCGTCGATCTCGGGGATCTGCGGGCCATCTCCTTCGGGGGGCTTGCGCCCATCACCGTTGTTACCCCGATTTCCTCCGCCGCCCGAGGAGCCTCCGCCCCCCCAGGGGCCGCCGCTGTTGCCCGCCATATGTGTCTATTCCTTCGTTTAGGCCCGTGTGATCACGGGGTCCCTTGTAACTTGTGTGCGCGCGGTTGCAAATCAAGCAGTGCGCACAGGTTGCCGCATTGTAACAAGTTCTTCCGCCATTACCGGATGAACCGCAACCGTACGGTCGAAATCTTCTTTGGTCGCGCCCATTTTGACGGCGATCCCGGCTAGTTGAATCATCTCGCCCGCACCTGGCGCGACGATGTGACAGCCCAGCACCTTGCGGGTCGCCTGGCTGACGATCAGTTTCATCAATACCCGCTGCGTGCCGCCGGCGAAGGCTTTCTGCATCGGCTTGAAGGATGTCGCGTAAACTTCGACCGGCTCCTGTGCCGCAGCCTCTTCCTCGCTTAGTCCGACGGTTCCGAATTCCGGTTGCGTGAAGATCGCCGTCGGGATCAGTTCATGATCAACCGGGGTCGGGTTGCCTTTGAACACAGTTTCCACAAAGGCCATGCCCTCGCGAATGGCGACCGGCGTAAGGTTCACGCGATCAGTTACATCACCGATGGCATAGATCGAGGGCACGCCGGTCTGACTGTACTCATCCACCACAATCTCGCCCTTGCGACCCCGTTCTACGCCCAGCGCCTCAAGCCCCAGATTATCCGCATTCGGAGCCCGGCCAGTCGCGTACATGACAACATCGAACCGATCTTCAGTGCCGTCAGTGGCCTTTACCCGGATCTTGTCACCTTCCTTGGTCATCTCCAGCACGTTGGTGCCAAGGCGCACATCGATGCCGTTCTGGCGCATCTCTTCGCAAATCAAACCACGCGCTTCTTCATCGAAGCCACGCAGGATTTGCGCACCGCGATAGAACTGGGTGGTCTTGACCCCCATCCCGTTCATGATCCCGGCAAACTCGCTGGCGATATAGCCGCCACCAACGATCAGGATGGATTCGGGCAGCTTGTCGAGGTGGAAGATTTCGTTTGATGTGATCGCTAGGTCAGAGCCCGGAAATTCGGGCACCACAGGGCGTCCGCCGGTGGCGATCAGGATGTGCTTGGCCGTCTTGCGTGTCCCATCCGCCAGCTCAACCGTGTGGGAATCGACCACAGTGGCGCGCTGGTCAAAGCTTTCGACACCGTTGTTTTTCAGAATGTTGCGATAGATACCTTCCAGCCGGTCCAGTTCCGCCACCAGTTTGCCATGGAATGTATTCCAGTCTAGCGCACCCGGCTGAACATCCCATCCATAGGCCTGCGCATCGTCTACCATGCCGGAAAACTCGCTGGCGAAAACCATCAGCTTTTTTGGAACACAGCCCCGGATCACACAGGTTCCGCCATACCGATCCTCTTCCGCCAGCGCCACCTTGGCGCCGGTCTCACCAGCGGCCACGCGTGCTGCACGGACCCCGCCCGAGCCGCCACCGATAACGAAAAGATCATAGTCAAAGCTCATACCGGGTTCCTTTGTTCAGTTTGCCTGAAGGGTTCTGGATATCTGGGCGCGGAAAATCGTCTGCCAACCCCTAAGGATCAGGAATTCGGGTTTCTCTCTCGCCATTTGCAGAAAATCCAGCCGCAATTTTCAATCAGAGAGGTCCGAAAACAGATTGTCCCTTTCGCCATCGGCCAACTGGTCCAGTTCCAGGGTTCCTTCGTTGATGTCGCGCAGTTCGACCCGCCCGTCACCGTGGCCAATTACTACCTTGTCGCAAATATCGATGAACAACCCGTTCTCGACCACTCCGGGAACCTGGTTCAGCACCAGCGCCAACTGACGGGCATTTCCGATGCGTTGCAGATGCAGATCCAGAATGTGGTTGCCCTCATCAGTGACAAAAGGGGCCTGGCCGTTCATTCGCAGCGCAGCCGAGGTGCCAAGCACATCCATCGTATCCAGTGCTTCCTCGATCAGGGTTCGCGTGGTTTGCCAGCCAAACGGGATCACCTCGACCGGCAATGGAAATGCCCCCAGGGTTTCAACTTCTTTGCCTGCATCGGCGATGACCACCATCTGATCGCTGGCCGTTGCCACGATCTTTTCCTGAAGATGCGCTCCGCCGCCGCCCTTGATCAGGTTCAACTCGCCGTCAAATTCATCCGCACCGTCTATGGTCAGGTCCAGCCACCCCGCTTGATCCAGCGAGACGACTTCGATCCCGACCTCTCGCGCCAGCTGTGCCGTGCGGGTCGAAGTGGGCACGCCCTTGATCCGCAACCCTTCCACTTGCACCCGTTCGCCGAGCCGACGCACAAGCCAAGCGGCCGTTGATCCGGTTCCCAATCCGACACGCATGCCGTCCTGAACCATTTCCGCGGCACGGTGCGCGGCTACATATTTCGCCTTGTCGATGGGCGACAGATCCCCTGTCATGGCAGCTTTCCCCCAAGTTGCTGCGGGCCTTATACGAAATGCCACACTCAACTTCGAGACCCAAAACGCCAATTCAACGGGGCGCCCTGTCGCGAAAATACGCGTTTCCTATTGGAAACGTCGCAATCGGCGTGTCCTGCGGGAAAGGTGCGTAATAGATATGCATTATGGAACCGCGCTACCGCCTGCATTACGCCCCTGACAACGCCTCGCTAGTGATCCGACTGGCGTTGGAAGAGATGGGTTTGCCTTATGAGACCGCATTGGTCGATCGGACCCGTGATGAGCAAAACAGTGCTGCCTATAAGCAACTGAACCCCAACGGCCTTATCCCTGTTTTGGAGACGCCGCAGGGACCGATCTTTGAAACTGCAGCCATTTTGCTGTGGCTGACCGATACACACGGGCAACTCGCACCGGCTCCGCAGCATCCGGACCGCGCGGCGTATCTGAAATGGCTTTTTTTTGCGTCGAACACGCTGCACGCCGACCTGCGCATTTTGTTCTATGCCGAGAAGTACATTGAGGCGGCGCAGACAGAAGCGCTGCGGGCTGGTATCCGGACCCGCCTGAAACGACATCTTTCAATCCTCGAAAAGCAGGCGAAGGACACGCCGGGCTGGTTTGGCTCAGACCAACCGTCGGCCCTGTCATACTACATCGCCTGCATGATGCGATGGATGGCGTTGTATCCGGCCGAGGCCGATCGCAGCTGGTTCCAACTGACTGACACTCCTCATCTGAGGCAGCTTTTGCTGCAACTGGAAGCCCGCCCCGCAACGCGCGCAGCAATCGCAGCGGAAGGGCTGGGAGTTGCACCGTTCACTGCACCATCATACGCTACACCACCAGAAGGCTCAGCTACCTGATATGTTTCTATCTGTCTTCGATATGTTCAAAGTGGGCATCGGCCCGTCCTCGTCCCACACCATGGGACCAATGGTTGCCGCGGCCCGCTTTCTGGACCTGATGCGCGCCTCGCCGTTCGAATTCTCGGGGCTTCGGGGGTCATTGCATGGCTCACTGGCGTTCACAGGTGTGGGCCACGCGACCGACCGCGCCACGATCCTCGGGCTGGCCGGGTTTGTTCCGGACACCTATGACAACAACAAGGCCGAAGAAGCGCTGGCCGCCATATCCGACTCGCATACTGTCACGCCGGAAGGGCTGCCGACGCTGAAGTTCGATCCAAAATCGGATCTGGTGTTCGACTATGAAAACAACCTGCCGGGCCACGCCAATGGTATGATCCTGATGGCCACAGACGCGCAGGGCGATGTGATCCTCAGGCAGGTCTACTACTCGATCGGTGGCGGGTTTGTCCTGACCGAAGAAGAACTGGCCGAGGGCAAGGCAACGGATGAAGGTGATCCGGTGCCGTTTCCGTTCAAAACTGCAGTCGAGATGCTTGAGATGGCCAGTTCCAGCGGCAAAAGCATCGCGGACATGAAACGCGCGAATGAAATCGCGCGTGGATGCGCGGACAGTTTTGCCAAGGGCACCGCGCGCCTGTGGCAGGTAATGAATGACTGTATCGAACGTGGATTGGTCACAGATGGCATTCTGCCCGGTGGCCTCAAGGTTCGCCGCCGTGCCAAAGGCATCCATGACGCACTGGTGGCCGAGCGTGGCATGAATCTGAACGCTCCGCACACGATCAACGACTGGATGAGCGTTTACGCCATGGCCGTCAACGAAGAGAACGCTGCCGGGGGCCAGGTGGTCACGGCGCCCACCAATGGGGCCGCAGGCGTTCTGCCGGCCGTTTTGCGGTACTATCTGGATCACGTACCCGGCGCGTCCGAAAGCCATGTGGAAGATTTCCTTTTGACGGCTGCCGCGATTGGCGGGCTGGTCAAGTTCAATGCCTCGATCTCGGGCGCAGAAGCCGGATGCCAAGCCGAGGTTGGCAGCGCCTCGGCGATGGCGGCCGCCGGTTTATGCGCAGTGATGGGCGGCACGCCCGAACAGGTCGAAAACGCTGCGGAGATCGCGCTGGAGCATCACCTGGGAATGACATGCGACCCGGTTGCCGGACTTGTTCAGGTGCCTTGTATCGAACGGAACGGTCTGGGTGCGATCAAGGCGGTTTCAGCGGCCTCGCTGGCGCTGCGCGGCGATGGCAAGCATTTCGTTCCTCTGGATTCGGTCATTGAAACCATGCGCCAGACCGGGCACGACATGCACGAACGCTACAAGGAAACGTCTCTGGGCGGCCTGGCCGTCAATGTTCCGAACTGCTGAGGCAAACGGCGACGTCGCAAAGCGTCCGTATTTCCGCGTTTTCTGGATGGATTTGCACCAAAAGCGGTGCAAATCTGTTCCTGAAAGGAAGGTGTTTCATGCGTGGACGTTGTCTTTGCGGAAAGGTCGGCTTTGAAGTCAGTCCACCTGTTTTGTCCTGCGTCACCTGCCACTGCGAAAGCTGCCGCAGGCAATGCTCGGCCCCGATGACCGCCTATTTCGGCATCCGGGACAGCCAATGGCGCTGGACGGGTGAAACACCAAAGACGTTTCATTCCTCTCCGGGCGTGGAACGCAGCTTTTGCCCGCATTGCGGCACACCAATGTCCTTTCGCTCGCAGTCTATGTCCGACGTGATGCATATGTACGTCGCCGCACTTGAGGATCCCGAGGCTTTGCGGCCTACCCTGCACGTCGCCCATGAAGAGAAACTCAGCTGGCTCAAGCTGAATGACGGCCTGCCCTGCTGCATCGGACCCGATTACACCAAATACCAACCGCTTCCGGAAAGCTGACCTTTCCCCGTCCGCAGCAAATCGTTAGCGTCGCGAACATGACTCAGGACCGACCCGTACTCGGCATCATTCTGATGCTTGGCTTTTGCATGCTCGCCCCGCTGGGTGATGCCATGGCCAAACTGTTGGGTGAGACAACTCCGATCGGCATACTGGTCTTCACCCGGTTTGCCGTGCAGGCACTGATCCTGATCCCTCTGGTCGCCCTCACAGGTCGTCCTTGGCGTCTGCGGGGGCGTATTCTGAAACTGACCGTGATCCGGACCGGTCTGCACATCCTTGGCATCACCGCGATGTTCAGCGCCTTGCAATTCCTGCCGCTGGCCGATGCCATCGCTATCGCCTTCGTTATGCCCTTCATCATGCTGCTTCTGGGCAGGTTCGTTCTGGATGAAGAGGTTGGCATAAGGCGATTGTTGGCCTGCGTCGTGGGGTTTGCCGGTACGCTTCTCGTCATTCAGCCCAGCTTCGCTCAGGTCGGAGCGCCTGCCCTGCTGCCGCTGATCGTGGCCGTGGTGTTTGCGCTGTTCATGCTTGTCACGCGGCAGATCGCCAAGGAAACCGATCCGGTTTCGCTCCAGGCTGTCTCGGGCGCGATGGCAACGCTGATCCTGCTGCCTGTGCTGACCCTAGGAAGCGCCATTGACGTTCCGGAACTGAAGTTCAGCCTGCCTGACAAAGACGCGGTTTGGCTGCTTTTGGGTATCGGTGTTCTGGGCACCGTCGCCCACCTGTTGATGACCTGGTCGTTACGCTATGCCCCATCAGCAACACTGGCGCCAATGCAGTATCTGGAAATCCCGGTTGCGACCGTGTTCGGTTGGCTGATCTTTCACGACCTGCCCAACGGCATCGCCGCATTGGGGATCGGCATCACGATGGCGGCAGGTCTTTACGTCATTCTGCGCGAGCGGGCCAGCGCCCGGTCTGCTCCGACAGAAACGCCTGCATGACCTGATCCAGCGCGCCGCGGGGAACCATTGCAACCAGACCCGGGCCATTCATCTGCAACGTGACTTCGGATACCGCCCGGTTGGACGTGCCGATCTGACCGTCCGGCTCCAGAACCAGATCATCGATCGGCCACTCCAGCCCTTGCGAGCGTCCTGTCACCCTTTGCAGGGGAAACAGGGATACCACGCTCCCCTTCGGCAAGTTCAGGGAAACCTTAGGCGGCGTATGAAACACGACCTCGTGCTCTCCCAGCAATATGCATGATTGGTCCTGACGCTTGATCAGTACGCTGAGGACCGCCAATTGGTGATCCAGACGCCCGCCCAGAAAGCCAACGCCCAAGACCACCGGGGCTTCGATATTGCGCAGCGCCTTGTCGAAATCCGTGCTGTTCTGTTCAGGTATGGGAAACAGGCGGTCCGCCGGTATCTCTTCAAGGTCTGATGCGGAAAGCGAATCGAAATCACCGATGACGGCATCCGGAATACGCCCCGATTCCCTGAGAACCGTCGCACCACCATCCGCTGCAACGGCCAAATTGGCGCGATTCAGCGCCAGATTCAGATCATCGGGCCCGATTTGCCCTCCGCCAACCAGTAAGATTGGCTCGGACGACCGCACAATCGGCGCATTTTTTCTAAGATTGATCATTTTTCCCGGATTTGGACACATTCAGACCACAAAATGATAGGTTCATATAGAGAGTTTCGAACCAATACGTGTGCCTGATTCCGGGCGAATTGGTTCAGGTAGTTTGTAAAGGACGTGCGTCTGATGGTACAGAATAACAAGGTATTGACCGTTTCTTATGGAACCTTCTCCTGCACATTAGAAGGCTTTGACGATTCGTTTGAAACGATGAAAGCGATTGCCGAGTACTTTCGCGACCTTGCAGCAGATGATCGATACTTCGGCTCGGAACCGCCACAGCCTGACGCCGAAATGCTGACCCGGATCGCACAGCGGGACGCCTCGAAACGTGTGGAAGCCAGACAGAGCGACACTGGCCTGCTGCTGCGCGCAACCGAAAGTTCAGCCACGATCGCCACGCCCGCAACGCCGCCAGCACAGGAACCAACCATCAGTGCCCCCGATCTCAACGTCGTCAATACACCGCAACCAGCGCAACCCGTTGCCACTGCCGAACCCTTCGATGCTGCGCCAGCCCCCCCTGCTGACAGCATCGCCGCCAAACTTCAGCGGATCCGCGCGGTGGTTTCGCACTCGACTGACAATCCTGTCGAATACTCGGAAGACGAAGACAGCACCTTGCTGAAAGGTGGCGCTGCCCCGGTTGACGCCGTGGCCGCAGCCTTTGAGGCGGGCGCGCTGAACCCGGCAGACATCGAGCCTGTGACCCCTGTCTCGATGCCTGCACCCGAAGCGGCTACCCCACCCGCCGCTCCAGAACCTGTTCCCGCACCGGAGCCTGTTGTATCCGAAGAGTTTGAAGACGAGGCTGAAGCTCCGGCAGCGGACGCGCTGTTTTCGGACCTTGATGATCTGACGGAAGACGAACAGCCGGAAGCAGAAGCAGAAGAAGACGAGATCGTAAACATCCTCAGCGAAGAAGACGTGGCAGAGCAGGAAGAGGAATCCGAAGCAGTTGAGTCGCAAGAGGAAGCAGCGGAAGACAACAAGCGTCTCCTGACTGCCGAAGATGAAGTTGCACTGCTGGACGAGATCTCGGCCGTTGAGGCAGAACTGGCGCAGCGGGCCGAAGACCAAAAGCCGAAGGATCATTCGAGCCTTGATCTGGACGTGTCCCGCCTGATGGACAAAGCCGACGAACAACTTGATGACCCGGCAGCAAATGATCAGCGCGAGACATATTCCCACCTGCGCACCGCGGTTGCGGCCACCGAAGCCGAGCGCAAGGAAAAGGGTGAATCTGCCGAGAAAGCTCAGGATCAGGAATACCGTGGGGATCTGGCGTCGGTCGTCAGCCCGCGCCGCCCGGAAATTCAGGTCACCAGCATGCGTCCGGAATCCGATGCCGCTGCACCGCTTAAACTGGTGGCGGAACAGCGCATCGACAATCAGCAAAACGAATCTGGCCCCGTCACGCCCCGCCGTGTCACCACCCCGCAAGAAGAAAAGTCTGCTGACGAAGGTGGTTTCGCGACGTTCGCCCAGGAACAGGGCGCTCAGTCATTGCCTGATCTGCTGGAAGCCGCCGCTGCATACCTGTCCTTTATCGAGGGTCAGGAACAGTTCTCGCGCCCGCAATTGATGAACAAGGTCCGGTCCCTCAAGCAGGACGAATTCAACCGCGAAGAAAGCCTGCGTTCGTTCGGTCAATTGTTGCGGGATGGAAAAATCGAAAAGGCTGGCGGAGGCCGCTTTGCCGCCTCGAACCAGATCGGTTTTCGCCCCAGCGACGAGCGCGCAGCGGGATGATCCGCAAAAGGTTTAGTCAGAAAAAGGCCGGAGGACACCAAGGCCCTATAGGTAAATGTTGAAAGAGGTTGAGAGTTCAGCCTCTTTCCTTTTGTGCTCCTATTGAGAGGTTCGAAAATTGGCGCCAACTATCAGACGTTCGATTTTGGTGCAGCGAAGGACCGCTTCGAGCCCAATGCTGCCACAGTTAGACAGCCTCAATGCCGCAAGCGCATTCGACCGTACCCTGCCCAATGCGGACCTTGGCCGTCGCGAGTAAATTTGCGCAAATGCGGGAGATACTGGCTCGATTTTAAACGCTGGCATGAGCCAAACCATCACAGCTTGCCTTCTGAAAGAATGATGCTTAGTGGCTCTTTGATTGCTTGAAACGGATGCTCTTCACCGAACTGGAATTCTGCAAAGGGGATTTCTGCCATCTTTCTGTGGCCTAGCAATTCCAGAACAACGTGTTGGGTTGCTGCGGATGACAATTCGCGGTCAACTGAAAAGTTCAGCAGTCGATACTTCCGACCGATCTTCTTCTTGAGCAGCATGATATGTGCAAACTCGGCCGCGTCTTGTCGAACCCTAGCGGCCATCTCAAGGAGCCTGATATCGTCATCAAGTTCTCTTGGCTTTTTGTTACGGTGCCACCTACTTGATTTTGGGTTGGTCGCCTTGTGTCGCTTGCAAATGTACTCGATGTACTCACTGGCAAACCAAATCCGGGCGTTCTCCCGCATAGAACGAGGCTTTTCTTTGTCTCCGACAATATCCATCGCCTTTTCGACGGCAAGCGGGTGAACGTCAGGATCAACATCTGTTGTAGACGCAATGACATACTTGCTGTCGCTGTGGACGGTGCACATGTGGCGCACTTCTACAAGTTTACGAATACCTCTGGCCGTCTTACCGAACTTTCGATACCGGCTCGGCATGAGCCCAACGGTCGCTCCATGATTGATACATGCAACACTCGGACAACTTTCACGTTTTGTTCTTCTATTCAGGCGGGAGAGCCTTGCGTATTCTTCCGCCAATGCCTTGTTGGACTTGAGGATGCTAGACCGTCCGCAACTTGGGCAAACATAGGTGCGCTCACCTCCAGACCCGGAGACCTTGCCCCGCGCCAAGTTCGAACCAGGGTTAGCTGGTCGGCCGCGCCCATCTCGTGGGTCAGGTAATACGCCGTAAAGGTCACAAAGTGGATTGCGGCAAAAATTGACTGAGAAGCCGCCCGGCAGGCGAGGAAGCCGAGTTCTCATTTTGTTCGCAGATTTTTGCGAAGCCTTCGTGGGTTCCGGCACGTCACAAGCTCTTATTTCTAAAAGAAAACGACCAGCAGGTTAGCTGCTGGTCGATAGCTCGTCAACATTTACCTATAGTGGCTTGGGAGGACACCTCCGGCCTTTTTCTGTTTAACGATCTGGGAACGAACCGGAAGACGCGTACGTTTCTGTCGTTCCAACACACTTGCTTTGGCCAGCGTGGCTAACTTGATCCCTGGTCCGGATCTTCTTTGCCAACGCCACGGAAAACGAACTTGAACGGCAATGCCCACAAGATACCAAGCACGATGTAAACCAGCAGTTCCAGCCAGATTGGCGGGCGATCCAGCCAGTTCACAACCGTCACCACGGCAACGACGTAAACGGGCAAGCCAACCAGCAGAATAATCAGTGACCAGCGGCGGCGCGCCTTGTAGCTCAGGCCGGTTTTTTGTTCGTCGCTCATCAGTCGGCAAACGGGTCTGTCACCAGAATGGTGTCTTCCCGCTCAGGGCTGGTGGACAACAGGGCGACAGGGCATTCAATCAGTTCTTCGACACGGCGAACGTATTTGATCGCATTGGCTGGCAAGTCCGCCCAACTGCGCGCGCCTTCGGTCGATTCACTCCAACCCTGCATTTCCTCATAAATCGGCTTGCAGCGCGCCTGCTGATCTGCCGCCGTGGGCAGATAATCCAGGCGCTCGCCATCCAGTTCGTAACCCACGCAAATCTTGAGCGTCTCGAAACCATCCAGAACATCCAGCTTGGTCAGCGAAATACCGTTCACACCGCTGGTCGCGCAGGTCTGGCGCACCAGGCAGGCGTCAAACCAACCGCACCGGCGCTTACGACCAGTGGTCGTGCCGAATTCGTGACCACGCTCACCAAGGCGCTGACCGTCATCATCCTCCAGTTCCGTGGGGAACGGCCCCTCGCCCACGCGCGTCGTATAGGCTTTGACGATACCCAGCACAAAATCGATGGACCCCGGGCCGATGCCGACCCCGGTTGCAGCCTGCCCTGCGATCACGTTGGACGAGGTCACAAAGGGATAGGTTCCGAAATCAATGTCCAGCAAGGCGCCCTGCGCCCCTTCGAACAGAATACGTTTGCCCGCCTTGCGCTTTTCATTCAGCACCTTCCAGACCGGGGCGGCAAACGGCAGAATCTGCGACGCAATCTCCTTGAGCTGCGCGATCAGACCGTCGCGGTCAACCGGCTCGATCCCTAAGCCTTTGCGCAGCGGGTCGTGATGCTGCAACGCCCGGTCAACCCGAGCTTCAAGAGTTGCCTCGTCCGCCAGGTCCGCAACACGGACCGAACGGCGACCGACCTTGTCTTCATATGCCGGCCCGATGCCGCGCCCGGTTGTGCCGATCTTGGTACCCTTGCTTGCAGCCTCTTCGCGCGCGCGGTCCAGTTCGCCGTGAATCGGCAGGATCAGCGGTGTGTTTTCTGCGATCATCAGTGTATCGGGCGTGATATCGACACCCTGTGCCCGGACCGTTTCGATCTCTTTGACCAGATGCCACGGATCCAGAACCACGCCATTGCCGATGACACTCAGCTTGCCGCCGCGCACAACACCGGATGGCAGCGCATGAAGCTTGTAGACTTCGCCATCGATAACCAAAGTATGACCGGCGTTATGCCCGCCCTGAAAACGCGCGATCACGTCCGCCCGTTCGCTGAGCCAGTCGACGATCTTGCCTTTTCCCTCGTCGCCCCACTGGGCTCCGACAACAACCACATTGGCCATACCAGGTCCTTTTGTGCTGATTTATCAAACCCGGCTCGTATAGCGAGGTGACAGCAGCAGGGAAACAGGTAATTCGACGCATCCGCAAATCGCGCTGCGCGCGATGCCTCCGGCGGGGATATTTTTGGGCCAGATGAAGTCCGGATCCCTTGTTCATCTGGCCCGAAATATCCCGGGGGAGTCGCCCGGTGGGCGGCGGGGGCAGCGCCCCCTCACCCTTACCTGAGGCAAACGGGCTCACCATGAGGCGTCGTCAGATAGGCGTCTTCCCAAGCGTGTCGCAGCAACAGGAGTTCATCCGGGGCAGCATCACCATGCTCTGCCAACAGCGCCTCCAGCGTTTCGAGCCAGGCGTGAAAATAATCATCTCCGCCATCCAACTCTTTGCTCAGCCCATGTTTTCTTAAGGTCGCCGAAAACCTGGCGACCCAATCTGACCAACCGAACCGACCGGTTTCGTTCAGGGCCATGGTTATCGCAAAGACCTGTGCGTGCCATGGCTGGTCAAAAACGGGCTGAGGTGCCGAATGTGTCAGACAGGTGCTCATGCGGGTTCCAGATGGCTCTGCCAGACGTCCAAAACCACCTCATCCCTCGGGTGTTCCGGGTTGGCCCAGAGTTCAGATGCGGGGAAGACCACTGCGTAAAGCGGTTCAGGGGCTTCTCCCAGACCGTGTGCGTTTGAATCGGGAAAAACATGCGTTCCGTGCAGTCTCAGAATGCGCCCCTTTGCACCGGCGGCATAGATGGGCAGACGCGTGTGACCGCCGTCCACAAGACGATTGGCCGCCAGATGCGAGGTAACGACGTCCTGGCCTGCCACGAACCTGGCCGGAATATCCGACGGACGATCGGCGGGACCACCACTGGATAGTACACGGGCCACTGCTTCGGCCTTCATGGCCTTGCCTGCCAACGGATGTGGGCTTTCAGACGGGTTCCCCTGCAGGTCATCAGGCGTCAGGATGCCGCGCTCCACCAACAAATCGGCAAGGGCGGAGATCCACTTTTCATAGTACGAGAACCGGGTGTAATCCTTGGGCGACAGGCGTTCCCGTGCGTGGCGGGAAATGTCGATGTTCCACTGTCCCAGTGATCCGGCTGCCAGGGTCAGCGCCAGCGCCCGGGCGTGCCAGTCTTCGGGAAATACAGGGCCGTCCTCGGGCTCGGGGCGAACCGGTCCGTCGCCGAAACGTCCACCCATGTCGTGCACGCGAGTCATGCCGGCACCTTCGGCAATCCGGTCCCGATCATACTGTCCCGCGTGACAAGCGTGGCGAGTTCGTCTTCGCCTAACCCCTCCGTTCCCTGCGGACGCATCGGCAGTACAAGGTATCGAACCTCGGCCGTGGAATCCCAAACCCGGACCGATGTGTTATCGGGCAGCGTCACGCCAAAATCCGCCAGTACCTTGCGAGGTTCTCGCACTGCACGCGCCCGGTAGGCATCCGACTTGTACCAGCCCGGTGGTATTCCAAGCAGCGGCCAAGGGTAACAGCTGCACAATGTACAGACGACCATATTGTGCTGATCGGGCGTGTTTTCCACCACCACCATATGTTCACCCTGCCGCCCGTAGTATCCCAGTTCGGCAACAACCGGCGTGGCATCTTCCAGCAACGCGGCCTTGAAGGCCGGATCGCTCCACGCCTTGGCGACAACGCGGGCACCATTCTGAGGGCCGATCCTATTCTGATACGTATCTATGATCTCATCCAGCGCGGCTGGATCAATCAAACCCTTGCGTGTCAGAATCGTCTCAAGTGCCTTAACGCGAAGCGCGGGTTCGGGCGGCAAAAGGGCGTGCGGGTGATCGTGATCATCATGTGGCATGGCCGCAGCCTGCGCGAGGAAAAGCCCTGCTGTCCAGTCCCTTTGACGTGATCTGAAGCATCAGGGTTCTTGATGCCAACTCCTCCCTTGCCCCCAGCATCAAACTTGCATAGATACCACGCGATACACGCCACGCTGTACAGGACCACCATGGAAAACGTCGTTCTCATCATCCATCTTCTTTTGGCTCTGGGCCTGATCGCCGTCGTCCTGATGCAGCGGTCCGAAGGCGGCGGCCTTGGCATGGGCGGGGGTGGTGGTGGCGCCATGACCGGTCGTGCGGCTGCAACCGCGCTGGGCAAGCTGACATGGATCCTGGCGGCATGCTTTATCGTAACCTCGATCACGCTGACCATTCTGGCGGCTCAGAAATCCTCGGGCAGTTCGGTGATCGATCGTCTGGGCGTTCCGGCACCGGCCGCAACAGAAGACAGCACACCAGCGGTTCCGTCAACGGATGATCTTCTGCCACCGGCGCAGGGCGACAACGCGCCGCTGATTCCGCAAGCCGACTGATTCACTAGACCTAGAAACCTGAAAGAGAACTGCAACAGCATCTTGCGGTTCTCTTGCGCTATTGGCGCGAATCCTTTATACGTGAAGTCCCGTGATGCAGCGGTTTTTCGGAACCGCCGGGCAGCTGATTTTGACGTCTCACGGGAGCAGCCGAAAAAACATGGCGCGATTTATTTTCATCACTGGTGGTGTGGTTTCGTCCTTGGGCAAAGGACTGGCGTCGGCGGCCTTGGGCGCGCTGTTGCAGGCCCGGGGATATTCGGTGCGTCTGCGCAAGCTGGATCCTTATCTGAACGTCGATCCCGGCACGATGTCGCCGTTTGAACATGGCGAAGTTTTCGTCACCGATGACGGGGCCGAAACCGATCTGGATCTTGGTCACTATGAGCGTTTCACCGGTGTTGCCGCCCGAAAAACCGACTCGGTCAGTTCGGGGCGAATTTATTCCAATGTGCTCGAGAGAGAGCGCCGTGGCGATTACCTTGGCAAGACCATTCAGGTGATCCCGCACGTTACCAACGAAATCAAGGATTTCATCGCCATCGGCGAGGATGAGGTCGATTTCATGCTGTGCGAAATCGGTGGTACCGTTGGTGACATCGAAGGCCTGCCCTTCTTTGAAGCCATCCGCCAGTTTAGCCAGGACAAACCACGCGGCCAGTGCATTTTTATGCACCTGACGCTGCTGCCCTATATAAAGGCCTCGGGTGAGCTGAAAACAAAGCCAACCCAGCACTCGGTGAAGGAACTGCGTTCCATCGGGCTGGCCCCCGACATTCTGGTCTGCCGCTCCGAAGGTCCGATCCCCCAAAAAGAGCGCGAGAAACTGGCCCTGTTCTGCAACGTGCGCCCGGACAGCGTGATCGCGGCGCAAGACCTTTCCACGATCTACGACGCGCCATTGGCCTATCACCATGAAGGGCTGGATCAGGCCGTTCTGGATGCGTTCCAGATCAGCCCGGCCCCCAAACCGGATCTCGCGAAATGGGAAGATGTCAGCGATCGCATCCACAACGCCGAAGGTGAAGTGAAGGTCGCCATCGTCGGCAAGTACACTCAGTTGGAAGATGCCTATAAGTCCATCGCCGAAGCATTAACCCATGGCGGAATGGCGAACCGGGTGAAGGTGAAGATTGAATGGGTTGATGCGGAAATCTTCGACACCGAGGATGCCGCGCCCTATCTGGAAGGCTACCATGCCATCCTTGTCCCCGGCGGATTTGGAGAGCGCGGGACAGAAGGCAAGATCAAGGCCGCGCAGTATGCCCGCGAGCACAAGGTGCCCTATCTGGGTATTTGTCTGGGCATGCAGATGGCCGTCATCGAAGCGGCGCGGAACGCCGCCGGCATCACCGAGGCGGGCTCTGAGGAATTCGACCACGAGGCCGGGAAGAAACGTTTTGAACCCGTGGTTTACCACCTGAAAGAGTGGGTGCAGGGCAACCACAAGATCGAACGCAAAGTCGGTGACGACAAAGGCGGCACCATGCGTCTGGGCGCATACAACGCAGTGCTGGCCGAAGGATCGAAAGTGGCCGAGGTCTACGGCAACACCAATATCGAGGAACGCCACCGGCACCGCTATGAAGTGGACATCAAGTACCGGGACAAGCTTGAAAAGGCGGGCCTGAACTTCTCGGGCATGTCACCTGACGGCCGTCTTCCGGAAATTGTCGAATGGTCGGATCACCCGTGGTTCATCGGGGTGCAATACCACCCGGAACTCAAATCCAAGCCGTTTGACCCGCATCCGCTGTTCCGCGATTTCGTGCGCGCGGCCAAGGAAACGTCGCGCCTGGTCTGACACAACAGACTGACCGGGCGCTGAACAGCGCCCGGCTACTGCACCATTCAGAGCTTTAGTGCTTTGCGGGTCTTGGGCCCGACGATCCCGTCCGGTTCCAGACCGTTTTCTGCCTGGAAATCAATCACAATTGCATGCGTGATCTGGCCGAATTCACCATCCGCAATAATGTCGTAGCCCAATTCCGCCAGCCGCTTTTGCAGTTCCTGAACTTCGGCCCCGATATCGCCAATGGAAAGGTTCGCGTTGGGGACGGTCCGGTTTGAAATCGCCTCTCCCAAAACACCGTCCTTGTGCCACTTGCGTATGGTCTCGTCCGCAATCTCGAAGTGCATTCCATCTTCGAAACTGCTGAAACCCACGCCCCAGAACCAGCCAGCCGCGTTGAAAAACGGTGCCATCGCGGCAAGGCCCGCCAGTGTCTTGCCGTCCTTACCAGCGGTTCCCCCTTTGACACCGATACCATCCAATGCACCTTCGATATTGATGTCGATTGCGCAACCCCATGAATGATTGGACGGATTGTTGCTGTTCTTGATTTTTCGGACACACAGCATCCCCGAACTCCCAAGGGTTTTGAACACTTCTGGATGAGCATCTTTCACATCCGCCATAACGCCGCGCAGCGAAGCAATAGCGGGTTTCAGGCCGGTCGCTTTGAACGGCCCCACGTCGTCTGTGACCATCAGCGATTTGAGCTTGTCGTTTCCTGCAATCCCTCGGCACTTGTTGTCCAGCACAGGCCGCGGCATGCCAAGGATAGCCAACATTGTGGACCGCTTGGCAGAGCTTAGCCCTTTGTTGATCTTTTTCGGTATGTCGACAACTTTCTTGGGCTTAACCATTTCTGACCTCCTGAAATACCGCATCTCACAACATCAAAGCGTGTCCGGCCCGCGCCAGTTTCTCAAAAGGAGACTTAATCGTAGCAACGCTCCGCTGAATACGTGAGGCGAAAATTGCTTTGTCTAATGCATCATTATGCATACACGATTTCCGCAAATCGGGCAAATCCGGCAAATAAACTCCGAAGGGTTGTTTTCGTCATTTGCGGGATTGCCATGTGCCACACAATCAGGCCACGTTTAGCGTGAATCAGAGGGCAAGTTATGACCAAAGGATACTGGATCGCTCACGTCGATGTGGACGACATTGAAACCTACAAAAACTACATTGCGGCAAACGCCGAACCTTTTCACGCCTATGGGGCAAAGTTCATGGTCCGCGGTGGTGAATACGAAATCAAGGAAGGCACCTCGCGGTCGCGTACGGTCGTGATTGAATTTCCAAGCTATGAGGACGCGCTGGCCTGTTATGATAGCGACGCCTATCAATGTGCCAAGGCTTTGCGTGACCCGGTCGCGACCAGCGATCTGGTGATTGTTCAGGGCTATGACGGGTAGTCCACGCTTGGCGACCTACAAAATATGGGATAAGCTGCGCTCATGCTAAAAAAGCTTTTTCAGGCCTTTCGCCCACCCCAGCAGACGACCCTGCCCGACCCGGATGCCGAACTGGCTCTTGGGGCCCTGATGGTGCGGGTGGCACAGGCGGATCGGGATTATAAGCTTGAAGAAATCAGCCTGATCGACAGGATTTTGGCCCGCCTCTACCAGCACAACGCGATCGAGGCTGCAAAAGTGCGGGCAACTTGCGAAAAGCTGCACGCGGCGGCCCCCGACACCGACACATTCGGCAAGCTGATCCGCGAAACAACAGACCTGAAAGAACGGTTGGCGGCTTTGGATGCCTTGTGGGAGATCGTGCTGGCCGATGGCAACTCTGACGAAGGTGAAATGAAAATCGTGGAAGAGGCCCGGATTGCCATGGGCCTTAGCTTCAAGGACAGCCAGATTGCCCGCGAACGGGTGCTGTCACGCTTGGAAGCTGAATAAACCGGATCTATATCTCTCTCATGTTCAAGGATTTTCTGTCACGGCTTTCCCAGCCTCAGCCCGACCCGCTTGCCGAAGACGATGCCCGATTGGCGCTGACCGCCTTGCTGGTTCGTATCGCGCGGTCCGACAACGACTATGCAGACTCTGAAATGGCGCGGATCGACCGGATTTCGGCGGAACGCTACGGCCTGTCCCCTTTCGAGGCCGCCGGTCTTCGTGCCCGCGCGGAAGACCTTGAAAGCGAGGCACCCGACACCGTGCGCTTTACCCGCGCCATCAAGGAAGCCGTCGCCTATGACGACCGGCTGGCCGTCGTTCAGGCAATGTGGTCTGTGGCTCTTGCCGATGGGCAGCGCTCGGGAGAAGAGGATTCGCTTCTGCGATTAGTGGTCAGTCTTCTGGGTGTCAGCGACGTGGACTCCGCGCTAGCCAGACAAAAGGCTGCCAAATCGTGACGGCGATGCTGGGCATGTACGACATGCCCGCGCTTTACGCGGCCAATGACCGGTTCTGGAGCTTGATTCGTGCGGAACTTGGGTTCGGCCCGACGCACCTGACCCGAGACCAGGATTTCTGGGAGGTCTGGCAAGACCCCGATCTGGTTTTGTCGCAAACCTGCGGAATGCCCTACCGCACAAGCCTGCACGGAAAAGTGCAACTGGTCGGCACGCCCGATTATGGCCTGCCCGACTGCCCAACCGGCTATTACTGCTCCGTGTTTGTGGCCCGCACCGATGACACACGCCCTTTGTCCGAATTGGCGACCGGCATCTTCGCCTATAACGAGGCGTTGTCCCAATCTGGGTGGTCCGCACCTGTTACTCATCTATCCGCTTTGGGCCTGCGCCCGGGTGAGTTGCTTGAAACCGGCGGCCACGCGCGCTCCGCCAACGCGGTCGCGGACGAACGGGCCGACTATGCCTCGCTCGACCTGCTGACCTGGACGCTGCTCAGGGAACACACAGAACTGGGATCGCAACTGCGCGAAGTCGCAAGAACGGAACCGACACCGACGCTGCCCTACATAACTGCCCTTGGGCAAGACGCCGGTCGCATCGCCGGGGCCGTCAGAAGGGCCATTAACCGTTTGTCAGATGCCGACCGCCAGGCACTGCACATCAACGGTTTGGTCGACATCCCGGCCGAGCGCTACCTGGCGGTTTCCACGCCCCCGGCCCCGCAAGCGTTCGGGTCGCACGACTGAACAAATTGAACAGCTGAATTGTTCAATTTGGTCGTTTCCCGATGGGAACATGTTATTTGCGCATTGCATTGCCCAACATTTTGCGCCCTATTACCGCACTAACACTCACAACAACTGGACGACCCGTGACAGATTCCACTCCCGTTATCGAGATCAAGAACCTTCACAAAAGCTTCGGGCATCTGGAGGTGCTGAAGGGGGTGGATATTACAGCCAGGCGCGGGGACGTTGTATCGCTCATCGGATCCTCCGGTTCCGGAAAGTCGACCCTGCTGCGGTGCTGCAACCTCCTGGAAGACAGTCAGGAGGGCGAAATCCTGTTCAAGGGTGAGCCAGTTCGCTGGAGTGGTGACAGCCATCATCGCCGGCCCGCAGACCCCAAACAGGTCCTGCGCATCCGGACCAACCTGTCGATGGTATTCCAGCAGTTCAACCTTTGGTCCCACATGACCATTCTGCAAAACGTGATGGAAGCACCCGTAACCGTTCTGGGCCGCAACAAGGCCGAGGTTGAAGACAGCGCGCGCAAATACCTGGAAAAAGTGGGTATCGGCGACAAATGTGACGTCTATCCGGCGCAACTGTCGGGCGGTCAGCAACAGCGCGCAGCTATCGCGCGCGGGCTGTGCATGGAACCCGAGGCGCTGCTGTTTGACGAACCCACTTCGGCATTGGACCCCGAATTGGAGCAGGAAGTCATCAAGGTGATCAAGGATCTGGCCGCCGAGGGCCGCACCATGATCATCGTAACCCACGACATGAAGATGGCTGCTGACATCTCCAGCCACGTTGTCTTTCTTCATCAGGGCCTTATCGAAGAAGAAGGCCTGCCCGAAGATATCTTTACCACCCCGGAATCCGAACGGCTTCGGGGCTTTCTCTCCGCCACCAAGGCGGCTTAACTGATCGATAGAATCACTAATGGGGAGTAACCAATGAAAAACCTGATTCTGACCACTGCAGCACTGGCGCTGACCGCAGGCATGGCAATGGCCGACACCGTCCGCATGGGGACCGAGGGCGCCTACCCTCCGTATAACTTCATCAATGACTCCGGCGAGATCGACGGGTTCGAGCGCGAAGTCGGCGATGAACTGTGCAAGCGCGCCGGTCTGGAATGCGAATGGGTCAAGAACGACTGGGATTCGATCATTCCGAACCTGGTTTCGGGCAACTACGACACCATCATCGCGGGCATGTCGATCACCGATGAGCGTGATGAGGTTATCGACTTCACCCAGAACTACTTCCCTCCGGCGGCATCGGCTTATGTCGGGGCATCCGAAGGTGTTGACGTAAGCAGCGGCATCGTAGCGGCGCAAACCGCAACGATCCAGGCCGGCCACGTGGCCGAATCCGGCGCGACCCTTGTCGAGTTTGCAACCCCTGAAGAAACCATCGCTGCGGTTCGCAACGGCGAGGCTGACGCTGTATTTGCAGACAAGGACTTCCTGGTGCCGATCGTCGAAGAATCCAGCGGTGAACTGGTATTTGTCGGCGACGATGTTCCGCTTGGCGGCGGCATCGGTCTCGGTATCCGTGAATCCGACGGCGAGCTGCGCGGCAAGTTCGACGAAGCCATTACTTCGATGAAGGCGGATGGCAGCCTGAACGAGTTGATCATCAAGTGGTTCGGCGAAGGCGTTCCGACATACAACGCTGACGGCTCAGTCGTTACCAACTAAAAACTCTGTCTGATGGTTCGGCGCCTCTTGGCGCCGAACCTGTCTTGGCCCCGCGCCGGATCCGACGTTCGAAAGACGCCTTATGTTCTCCTACTGTACCGATCCCGACACGCTCGGCACTTTCCGCTGGTTTTCCTGCTATCTGACCAATGGCGTGCATTGGTCGTTTTATCTTTCGTTCGTCAAGGTACTGGCCCTTCTGGCTGTCACCGCCCCTGTCGCGCTGAGCTTTGGTTTCGCAGGAGCCATGGCCGCCCGGTCACATTTCCCACCGCTCAGCTGGCTGGGCAAGGGGTATATCGCCATCGTTCGAGGCGTACCCGACATCGCGTTTTTCCTGTTCTTCGTGATTGCACTGGATCAGGCGTTCGAATGGACCCGCCACAAGGTCTTCTGCCCCGACTGGACCGATCCGATTCGACAGGGCAATGATTTCATCGTCTGTCAGGCCGCCAAGCTGCCGTTGGGCACTTCGCCGGAATGGGTGCATGAAACCTATGGGTTCTTTCTGGCCATCATCACATTCTCGATCGTATTCGGTGCATTCGCCGCCAACGTTCTGTTTGGGGGGATGCGCGCCGTGCCGCACGCCCAGCTTGAGACCGCCGAGGCCTATGGCATGACCCGCCGTCAGACCTTCTGGCGCGTGCTTGTTCCGCAAATGTGGGTCTATGCCCTGCCCGGATTGTCGAACCTGTGGATGGTGCTGATCAAAGCCACGCCCCTGCTGTTCCTGCTGGGGATTGAGGATATCGTCTACTGGGCGCGTGAGCTGGGTGGCACCAAGACGTCGAAATTCACGCAATACCCGCATGGTGACTGGCGCATGTGGTATTTCCTGTTCCTCCTGCTTTTCTATTTGGGCATGACCCGAGTATCCGAAATCGGGCTTGAACGACTGATGCGGCGACTGTCGCACGGTCAGGCAACATCCGGCGGAGAATTGCTGCGCAAGGAGACCACCGCATGAGCTGCCTGCAAACCATCCAGGACTATGCCCTGCGTTCGATCGGCTTCGGCGAGCGCCTGCTGCCGCGCAACGATTTTACCTTGTGCGAACAGTTCACCCTGATCGGATCGGGGATGATCTGGAACGTCTATTTCGGCCTGATGGCGCTGGCGACCGGGTTCTTTCTGGCCACCGCACTGGCCGTCGGCAAGTCGTCCGCCAACAAATGGCTGCGCAAACCGTCTGAATGGTTCATCTTCATCTTCCGGGGATCGCCGCTGTTCATCCAGTTCTTCTTTGCCTATTTCTTCTTCCTGTCGCTGAAGAAATCCTACCCCATGTTCGACGCCTTGACCTCGGCATGGCTTGGGGCGCTGATCGTTCTGTTCCTGAACACGGCCGCCTATACGGGCGAAATCTTCTATGGCGCCCTGCGCTCGATCCCAAAGGGCGATATCGAGGCGGCCGACGCCTACGGTCTGACCGGGTGGTCCCGTTTCCGCCGCGTTGTCTGGCCTACGATGCTGCGCCTAGCATGGCCTGCCTACACAAACGAGGCGATCTTTTTGTTCCACGCAACCACGCTGGTGTTCTTCTCGGCCTTCCCGGCCTGGCAACAACGCGGAGACGCGTTGTACTACGCCAGCTATTTTGCGGACAAAACGTTCAACCCGTTTGTTCCCTATCCGATTCTGGCCTTCTATTTCATCCTGCTAACACTGGTGATCGTCTGGGGGTTCGGCAGGGTGAACAAGCACCTGAACCGGCACCTGCCGCAGGCCAAACGGTCCAAAATGCGGCTTCGCCTGAATCTGGCGCGTTAACAAACGCTTTTGAATCAATGACCGGGTCTGGACAACTAGGCCCGAACGTCTATTGGCCCTAGCCCGATGCGGGTTAGGTTGCGAAAATCCGTACCTGAGAAAATAGGGAGAAGTGGTACCGCCTCCCTGGCTTGAACAGGGGACCTCTGGATCCACAATCCAGCGCTCTAACCAACTGAGCTAAGGCGGCACTCGTGAGGGGCGATGTACCGAACGCGCAGCGGGATTGCAAGAGGATTAAAGCTGAATTCTCCAGCTTTGTTCAACCAGATCGACGCCGAATGAATGCACCGGTTTGCTGCCCGTCAGTTGCCAACCGTGCGCCTTGTAAAGCGCGCACGCGGCCTTGTGGCTTTCATGCGTCCATAAGACCATTTCCTTGTAACCGGCAGTGCGCGCAAAGCTCATGCAGGTGTCCAGTAGCCGTTTGCCCAGCCCCTGCCCTCTTGCTTGCGGCACAAGCAGAAACAGCCGCAGCTTTGCCGTGTCACGGTCCAGCGACACGCAGAAAATACTTCCCAGCCTTTCGCCCGCCTGTTCAACAATCCAGCCGCGTTCCCTGGCCGGATCATGCGATGCGGTAAATGCGTCCAGAATACCGGCAACAAGCGGTGCAAATGTGTGGTCAAAGCCTTCGTCGCGCGTGTAGAGACGGTCGTGTTGGTCAACCAGCCACGATGCGTCGTCGGAACGAAACGGTCTGATAAGCGCATCTTTCATAAGCCATCTGACCGCAAAGGCGACTTGATTCTCAACCCTTTGCGCGCTAGCACGAATGCTCAGTCCCGGAGGCACTTATGGGCATCAATACCGAACGCGACATTCAGGCTAACCTGCAGATCGGTCCGACCGATCACGGCATGGTCCGCCTGTTCATCGAAGCCGATGGCGTCGAGATTCCGATGGATTTTGACCCGGAAGAAGCTGAAGAAATCGCGGAAGAAATTCTGGCCGCAGCACAGGCTGCCCGCGCGGTTCAGGGCTGAGCCTTTACAGCCTGGGGTCGCGAAAAGCGTGCAGCCTGCGGGCGCTGTCCATGGCAAATTTCTGGATCATCTTTTTTCTCCGCGCCGGGGCAACCTTGTCCTCTGGCGCCATTCGGACGATTTCTGCATCATAGGCATCGGCAATGATCAGGCCGGTTTCCGGCGGCAGCATCTCGGTCGGGAATTCGGTATCGACGGCCCAAAAGAAGCGGTCGCACCACTCCAGATAGCCGTGCCACTTGGAATCCGACTGATAGTCCACCCAACTGGATTTGCATTCAACAACCCAAAGCTCGCCCTTGGGGCCAAGCCCCATCACGTCCACACGCAATCCACGCGCGGGAACAAATTCTTCAATTGAAACATACCCGTGGGTCAGAAGGTGGCGTGAAACCCCGCGGGCCAGTTTCTGGCCGGGCT
The DNA here is from genome assembly GCF_056534475.1 of Ruegeria sp. D4. Taxonomy (NCBI): domain Bacteria; kingdom Pseudomonadati; phylum Pseudomonadota; class Alphaproteobacteria; order Rhodobacterales; family Roseobacteraceae; genus Ruegeria; species Ruegeria sp. D4. The sequence goes on along the minus strand of NZ_JBQFPJ010000013.1, from coordinate 49,352 downwards.
GCATTTCCAGTGTCATTCAAAATATGTGAACAATTCATGAACAAATATCAAGCCCCTCAAACATGTTGACATGATACCATTCAGTATCATAAAAACGTGATACCAATCGGTATCTCTTTGAGGTGACCAATGAACACACAAACACAATTTGCATTCCGGGCGCTGGCCGACCCTACCCGCAGAGACATTGTAAGAATGCTGGCATCGGAGGATCTGACGATAGGCCAGTTGACGGACCGGTTCGACATGACCCGAGCTGCCGTCAAGAAACACCTGACCGTTCTGTCCGATGGCGGTCTGATTACGGTCGAGGCGCGCGGGCGAGAGCGCATCAACCGCCTGGAACCCCAAGGCATGGCACCCGTTCTGGACTGGTTCAGCTATTTTGATCAGTTCTGGGATGACCGTCTGAACAATCTGAAGGAAGCTATTGAAGGGAAAAAGAAATGACCAATGCTGTTTTGCAAAAGACAATCTTCCTGCGTGCCGAACCTGAAACGGTTTGGGCCTATCTGACAGATCCTGACCGCTTGGCAGAGTGGTTTCACAAACCCAAACACCCCCTGACCGAGGGCGGCAAGCTGGAGATGTTTGGAACCACCAGCGGCGATCTGCTGATCTGGGGTGAAGTCAAAAAGGCACGCCCTTTCGAATACCTTGAATACACGTTCACCGTGAAGCCGATGGGAGACGCCGTCAGTATAGTAAAATGGACCCTGGAACCCGTTGCCGGGGGCACGAAGCTTGGCCTGCTGCACGAAGGCCTGCCACAGGGCGCCGAGGCCTACGGCCTGATCCTGGCGCTGGATAACGGTTGGGATGAACATTTCGGCAAGATGCGCACCGCATTGCACGAAACAGTTGATGCCTGACCCCTTGTGCAAACCCGCTGCAACCCCTACTTAGGCGCGTGGCGGGTTCTGCCCTTCTTGTGACTGGTAGCATTCTGGTGGCCTTAAGCAATTCCGAGGGGGCTGGCTCTGTTCAGGTCCTGGCCTGATTACCCGGCGCCCACCTGTACATACAGGTCCTCGGGAATCACACCGCACGGTTGACTGGTGGTCCCGCCACATTTTCCGCTAAAAAATCAGCGCTCTGCGCCAGTTTCCTGCTTCACCAAGGCGGGTTCAAATTTGTGGACAACCGGGGTTCCCCGGCGTGGCCCCTGCGGCTTTTCCGCCATGCTCATGACGGCATAGGCAAATTGCACCCCGGCAAAAACGATTCCATTCATGAACCAGATCATCAGCAATGCAATCAGGCCAAGTTCCGACCCGGTGATCAGATTGCGCAGATTGGCGACGTTGAAAACCAAAAGCACCGTAACGAAAGCCGCCGAGATGACAAATCCCCAGGCAACCTGAGTGATGTACAACCGTATCAGTTTGGGCATGGCGGGCCTCCTTGCGCTCTGACATTCAGTCTAGCGCTTGTCGGTCGCCGGTAAAGGCGTCAGAACGCCTCGGGCTTGGCCTCACGCGCCATGTGATCCAGAACGGCGTTCACGAATTTCGGCTCCTTGCCTTCCGGGAAAAAGGCCCGTGCTACATCGACGAATTCGGTGATTACCACTTTGGGCGGCGTGTCGCTTTGGGTCAGTTCGGCGCCTGCGGCGCGGAAGGTTGCACGCAAAGTTGGGTCGATGCGCGCGATGGGCCATTTCGCGACCAATGCGCGATCGGTCATCTGGTCGATCGGCGCCTGATAGTTCACGGCATCATCCACGAGCTTTCGAAAAACGCTGATGTCGCCATCCAGCATTTCTTCGCCCTCGTAAACTGCGCCAAACCGGTGATCCAGAAACTCATTAACAACCTGTTCGGTCGTTTGTCCCGACTGCTCCATCTGGAACAACGCCTGCACAGCGTAAAGCCGGGCGGCGGATTTCATCAAGCGTTTCTGGTTGGCCGGTTTCGGCGCGTCTGTCTGGGTCATGCTGTCGTGGGTCCGTTGCTGTCGCCCGCCACAAGGATGGACTCGGACGGCGGCTTGAAGCCGACGCCCTTTTTGGAAGAGCCCCACTTACGGCTGAGCGCGATCAGATGCAAGGCCGCAGCGGCCGCTCCGCCACCTTTATTCATCTTTTCAGGGTTTGCGCGGACTTCTGCCTGATCGTCATTCTCGACAGTCAGGATACCGTTACCGATGCACAAGCCCTGCAAGCCCATGAGCTGAATGGCCCGGCTGGAATCGTTGCATACCGTTTCGTAATGAGTGGTCTCACCGCGGATAACGCAGCCCAGCGCGACATAGCCATCAAAGTTGCACTGACGATCGGCCATGGCGATGGCGGTTGGGATTTCCAGCGCACCGGGCACCTCGACAACCTCGCAAGTGCCACCTGCCGCTTTGATCTCGGCCTTGGCTCCGGCGATCAGGTTGTCGGCAATCGCGCGATAAAAAGGCGCGGCCACGATCAGCAGTTTCACCGGTTCATCGAATGTCGGCGTCGGCAGAACGCCATGTTTGTCTTGTTCAGCCACGATCAGTCATCCTTGAGTATGGAGCGGGTGCCGACGATGGACAGGCCAAACGCATCGAGCCCCAGATAAACGGTTTCCGGCGAGTCCGTCAGCAACACCAGTTGCTGAACGCCCATCTTGGACAGGATCTGCGCGCCCAGACCGGTTTGCTTGATGGTGCGCGGGCCTTCGTCCTCGGCCGCATACAGCGAGTTGCGCGGCTGGCGGAACAGGCACACGACCCCACGCCCTTCCTCGGCGATTTTCTCCATCGCCCGGGGCAGTTCCCGCGACGATTTCGGACCTAGGCCCAGGATGTCCGGCGCTTCGTGCAGGGCGTGAGTTCGGGTCAGGACAGGCTCGGGCGTGGTAATGTCGCCCTTGGTCATGACCACATGTTCAATACCGTGGGTCTGGTCCGTGAACAGACGCATCTCCCACTCGCCGCCATATTCCGACATCACCATTTCGCGTGAGGTTTCGACCACCAGGTTGTCATTGCGTGACCGGTACGCGATCAGATCGCTGATCGTACCGATCTTCATGTTGTGCTCTTTGGAAAATGCGACCAGATCGGGCAGGCGCGCCATGGTGCCGTCCTGTTTCATGATCTCGCAGATCACGCCCGAGGGGTTCAGCCCCGCCAGACGCGAAATGTCCACGGCGGCCTCGGTATGACCGGCACGCACCAGCACCCCGCCCCGCTTGGCCCGCAGCGGGAAGATGTGACCGGGGGTGGCGATTTGCGCCATCGTGTTCTGCTCATTGATTGCGGTCGACACAGTTAGTGCGCGGTCAGCTGCGGAAATACCAGTTGATACACCTTCACGCGCCTCGATCGACACGGTGAAGGCGGTTTCATGCCGGGACGAGTTGTTCACCGCCATCATCGGCAGGCCCAGCGCGTCGACCCGTTCGGCGGTCATCGGCAGGCAGATCAGGCCGCGCCCGTGGGTGGCCATGAAATTGATTGCCTCGGCATCCGCGAATTCGGCGGCGATGACCAGATCGCCCTCGTTCTCGCGATCTTCGTGGTCGACCAGGATATACATCCGGCCTTTGCGCGCCTCATCGATGATTTCCTCGATCGGACTTATCGCGTCACGCAACTGGGCCTCGACCGGACCGGGGGTTTCAAAGCTCATGGGGCAGCCTTTCGCAAGAGCACGTATGAGCGGCTGGATAGACCACCATTCGCCCAAAGGCCAGACCACATGCGGCGTCAGCGGACCAGAACGCGGCGTTGTTCGGCCTTTAAGTTCAGGACATTTCCGCCAGCCGCGCAACATATCTGGCCAACGTGTCGATCTCAAGATTGACGCGGTCGCCCATTTGAACATCACCCCAGGTCGTGACCTCCTTGGTGTGCGGGATGAAGTTGATCCCAAAGTCGCAACCTTCCACCGCGTTGACAGTCAGCGAGGTGCCGTTCAGGGCAACCGATCCCTTGGGCGCAATGAACTTGGCCAAATGCTCGGGTGCGCGCAGTGTGACACGGGTGCTGTCGCCCTCGTCTTCAATGCCAACCACCTCAGCGACCCCGTCCACGTGGCCCGAGACGATATGCCCGCCCAGTTCGTCTCCAACCTTCAAGGCGCGTTCAAGGTTGACACGCTTGCCAACCTGCCAGGCGTCGAGGTTGGTTTTTGACACGGTTTCAGCACTGATCTGGACATCGTACCAGTCGTCGCCCAGCGCGATAACGGTCAGGCAGACCCCGTCGCTGGCAATCGAAGCGCCAAGATCGATGCCCGCAGTATCATAGCCGGTGCTGATCCGGGCCCGCAGATCGCCTTGCTGTTGCAGCTCGGTGACAGTGCCAACATCGGTGACGATCCCTGTGAACATTCTGTTAACCCTCAGTTCCTAACCTGTGTCTCGCTTCCACAGCCGAGGTAAGCCCAAGCGGCTTCCCGGGCAAGCCCCGGCTTGCCGGGAAATCGCCAAACGGGCATAGTTTTGACAATTAATACGAATACAGCAGTCCCGATGACCCACCTGCCCCATGCCCCGGATCGCCGTGTGTTCCTGTTTCTGCAGGGACCTCATGGCCCGTTTTTCAACGCCCTTGGGCGCATGTTGCGCGCATCCGGCGCGCAGGTCTGGCGCGTCGGCTTCAATGCCGGCGACCACGCGTTCTGGTTCGATCGCTCAACCTACATTCCGTTCCTGGACAAACCAGAGCATTGGCCGGAAACCCTGACCCGGTTGATCAACGACCTCGATATCACAGACATCGTACTCTATGGCGACACGCGTCCGATCCATGCTCAGGCAGTCGAAATCGCAAGGGAAAGGGGCATCACCGTCCACGTGTTCGAAGAAGGCTATCTGCGCCCCTGGTGGGTCACATATGAACGCACGGGCTCGAACGGAAATTCCCGGCTGATGGACCTGAACGTTGACCAGATGCAGCAGGCCCTGGCCCAGTCAGATACGCAATCACCACCACCGTCCCATTGGGGCGATATGAGGCAACATATCTTTTACGGTGCCCTGTATCACTGGTTTGTACTCTTCCTGAACCGCCGCTATCGCAATTTCAGACCTCATCGGGACCTGCCGGTATCGAAGGAGTTTCGACTGTACTTCAAGCGTTTGTCCCTTATGCCATTTCACCGGCTACAGCGGATCTGGGCAACGACCCGCGTTCGGCTGGGCGGTCACCCCTATCACATGGTCCTGCTGCAACTGGGTCATGACAGCTCGGTTCAGGCGCATTCCGGGTATTCCTGCATGAGCGATTTTCTGGATCAAATTCTCGAAGGTTTCGCAAAGGGCGCGCCAAGACATCATCGGCTGGTGATCAAGGAACATCCGCTGGAAAATCATCGCGAACCATTGCGGCGACGCGTACGTGAACTGTCGGCCCGGTACGGGATTGACGATCGCGTCTACTATGTTCCTGGTGGCAAGCTTGCCGGACTTCTGGATGATGCGAATTCTGCGGTCACGATCAATTCGACCGCCGGCCAGCAAGTGTTATGGCGCGGCATTCCCCTGCGAATTTTCGGCAAGTCCGTCTATGACAAACCCGAATTCGTGTCCGGGCAGGCCCTGACTGCTTTCTTCGCGAACCCGGTCGCCCCTGACAGCGGCGCCTATCGGATCTATCGCCGGTTTCTTCTGGAAACCAGCCAGGTGCCCGGTGGGTTCTATTCACGCCGGGGGCGGCGGCAATTGTTGCGACGGGCTGTCGACATGATGTTGCGGCCGCAAGATCCATATCAAACAGTTCTGTCAGGCAAAGCGGCGCTGACGCCACAGTTGAGAATCGTTCAGTGAATCTGGACGGTTGTTTCTGGAAGTCACACCACATTGCGGGTAGCCTGCGCAGAAAGAAAGATAATTGAGGTATATCGGCAGTGAAGCGCTTTCCAATCCGGTGGATACGGGGGGTAACTCTCGTGGCGGCTTGCGGCTTTCTGGCTGCGTGCCAGCTTCCTAAATCCGGCCCGAACAAATCTGAAATCCTTGCAGGTTCTGTGCAGAATGGCGGGAATGCATTTGTCGTGGAAGTGGATGACCGCGTTGCCAAGGCAACATCTGCCGTGCCCCAATACGGCTTCTCTGCCGCCTTCAGCACTGCCCCGAACCTGACCGCAGACACCGTTCGCCCCGGCGATGTTCTGGGGCTGACAATCTGGGAAAACGTGGATGACGGCTTGTTGGCCAGCGAGACGGGACCGGCCACGACACTCGACGAAGTTCAGGTCGACAGCGAAGGCTTCATCTTTGTTCCCTATGCCGGTCGTTTGCGGGCTGCCGGCAACACACCGGAAGAGTTGCGCACCCTGATCACCAGCAAACTGCAGGACCAGACCCCGGATCCGCAGGTCGAAGTTCGTCGTGCTGCCGGTGACGGCTCGACCGTGTCCCTGACCGGAACCATTGGCGCACCGGGGATCTACGCGATCCAGCGCCCGACCCGCTCATTGTCCGGGATGCTGGCGCAGGCCGGCGGCGTCACTGTCTCGTCCGACATTGCGCTAGTCACGCTGATCCGTGGCGATCAGCGCGGGACAATCTGGTACGATGATCTGTTCCGCAACCCCAAGCTGGACGTCGCCCTGCGCGGTGGCGACCGCATTCTGGTTGAAGAAGACAGCCGCTCCTATATCGCGCTGGGTGCAACCGGAGGGCAATCCCGCGTTGCATTTGACAGTCAGGACCTGTCCGCGCTGGAAGCCCTGGCGCAGGTTGGCGGTCTTCAGTCGCTGTCGTCGGACCCTACCGGCATCTTCGTTCTTCGCAAAGAACGTCAGGATGTGGCGCGCAATGTGATGGGCCGGGCAGATCTGCAAGGGGATCAAAGGTTGATCTATCTGCTTAATCTGACGGCTCCGAACGGCCTGTTCATTGCGCGGGACTTCGTGATCCGCGACGATGACACGATTTACGTGACCGAAGCGCCCTATGCGCAATGGAGTAAGTCTATTTCGTTGATTGCGGGTGGCCTGACCCCGATCGCCAATGTCGCAACACTGACCGGCTACTGATGTATGTTGCCGCAAGAGGACACCGCAGCCGGGGCTGAACGCACCCGGCTGTTTGCCTACAACGGCGGGTTTCTCACATCACGGCGCATCTGGCGGATACTGTCTCTGGCCGGGTTTGATATTCGTCTGGGCCTGCCGAAGCCCGGTGATCTGGTTGGTGTCTGGGGCAACAGCCCAACCGCGCATCGCGGGCTGAAGATCGCGTCGAAGCACCAGACACCGGCATTGCGGGTCGAGGATGCCTTTCTTCGGTCCTTGCACCCGGGGCGCTCAGGCGAACCGCCGCTGGGTTTGCTGCTGGACCGTTCAGGTCTGCACTTCGACCCTGATCAACCGTCGGATCTGGAAACCCTGCTGGCCAGACATCCGCTGGACGACACGGCCCTGCTGGACCGTGCGCGCGGCGCGATGGCGCGAATGCAGGAACTGCACCTGAGCAAGTATTCAGCCTTTGATCCAGACGTCCAAGCCCCGGACCCCGGCTATGTTCTGGTTGTCGACCAGACCATGGGCGACGCCGCCGTAACTGCCAGCAAGGGGGACACGGCCCGCTTCCGCGAGATGCTGGTCATCGCGCAAGAGGAAAACCCGGGTGCCGAAATCCTGATAAAGACACATCCGGAAACGCAGTCAGGGCACCGGCCCGGCCACTTTACCGATCAGGACCTGTCTGGCAGGGTGCGGTTTTTCAATGATCCGGTCAGCCCCTGGACCCTGCTGGAAGGCGCGATTGGTGTCTACACACTGTCTTCACAACTGGGGTTCGAAGCCATTCTCGCCGGCCACAAGCCCCGGGTGTTCGGGCAGCCCTTCTACGCCGGATGGGGGCTCACTCAGGATGAAACACCTCTTGCAAGACGCCAGAGAAACCTGACCCGCGCGCAATTGTTCGCCGCTGCGATGCTGCTTTATCCAACATGGTACGATCCGTACCGCGACCAGTTGTGCGAGCTTGAGACCCTGTTAAACACGCTCGAGGCGCAGTCACGCGCCTGGCGGCAGGATCATGGCGGCTGGACCGCATCGGGCATGCGACTGTGGAAACGACCGCACTTGCAGCGGATGTTCGGCCGACAGCGCAAAATTCGTTTCACTGCCGATCCTCCTGGCGCTTCGCAACGGCCTCATATGGTGTGGGCCAATCAGGCGCGGGATCTGGACGGCGTTACCAGGGTTGAAGACGGGTTTTTACGATCACGGGGGCTGGGCGCCAATCTTGTGCCTCCGCTGTCGCTGGTGACGGACGATCTGGGAATTTACCATGACCCGACGCGCCCCAGCCAACTGGAAAACCTGATCACGGCCCGGGAAAACCTGCGACCCGATCAGGCGCTCCGGGCCGAGCGGCTGGTTACCCAAATCATCTCGAACAGTCTGAGCAAATACAATACCGGCACCCACCCGCCCGAATTGCCGGTCGGGCACCGCATCCTGATCCCGGGTCAGGTCAAGGACGACGCCTCCATCCTGCTGGGCTGTGGAACCGTGCGCTCGAATTTGGACCTGCTAAGGGCTGCGCGTGAAGCAAACCCGGACGCGATCCTGATCTACAAACCTCATCCAGATGTCGAGGCGGGTCTTCGGGAAGGCGCAATCGAAGCCGAAGGTCTGGCAGATATCATTGTTCCGCACACAAACCCGGGCATTCTGTTGCCACAGGTACATGAGGTCTGGACCATGACGTCACTCATGGGGTTCGAGGCCCTTTTGCGTGGTGTCCCGGTGACAACGCTTGGCGCGCCATTCTATGCTGGATGGGGTTTGACGCAGGATCTGGGTACAGTTCCCGCCCGGCGAGGCGCGCGACCCAGCCTGTCGGGTCTGGTTCATGCGGTCCTTATCGACTACCCCCGCTATCTGGATCCGAAAACAGGCCTGCCCTGCCCGGTTGAGGTCGTACTGCAACGACTGGCCGAGGGGTATGATGCTCCACACGGGCCTTTGAATCGTCTGCTGTCAAAGCTTCAGGGTGCATTCGCAACCCATGCTCACCTGTGGCGCGGGCGCTAGCGCAAGGCCCGCGACCAGCGATGCAAAATATCACCGCCAACAGCGCGTGTTTCGATCAGGTCGAACCGGGGCGCTTCGTTCAGTTTATCAAGACCCAGCGCCCCAATCGCAGACAGGCCTTCCGCACCGATGGTCAGCCCGGCACTGAACCCGACCAGTTCATCGACCAGATCCGCCGCCAGTAACGATGCGGCCAGAGCGGAACCGCCTTCGCAAAAGATACGTGTCAGGCCGGCATGTCCAAGCTGCTGCAACAGGTCCGCCGGATCAATGTGGTGTTCCTGCAATGCACACGGGATCAGGCGCGCACCCATGCCCTGCCAGGCATTGGCACGATCCGGATCCGGATGCGGGCCGTGACATATCCAGACAGGAACGTCAGAGGCTGTGCGCGCAAGCTGCCCCATCAGCGGCAGGTCCAGATGGCGCGATACAACGACCCGAACCGGCTGTGACGCAATGCCCAGATCACGCACTGTCAGGGATGGGTCATCCGCACGCGCGGTGCCCGCGCCGATCAGTACCGCGTCGTGATGCGCCCGCATGGCGTGGACCAGACGCCGCGCTTCGGGTCCAGTAATCCACTGGCTATGACCGCTGGACGTTGCAATCCGCCCGTCAAAACTGCTGGCCAGTTTCAAAGTTACAAATGGGCGGCCCTGTTCGGTCTTCAGAAAAAAACCCGCATGGGCCTTGGCCGCATGTTCATCCAGCACGCCGGTTGTCACTTTGATACCGGCCTCACGCAGCATGGCCAGGCCCTGCCCGGCCACACGCGGGTCGCTGTCTTCGATGGCTGAAACGACCCGCCCCACGCCGGCGTCAATCAGGGCCTGCGCGCAAGGAGGTGTTTTGCCATGATGGGCACAAGGTTCTAGCGAAACATAGGCGGTTGCGCCATGCGCGGCATCTCCGGCCTGTTTCAGAGCTTCGGTCTCGGCATGAGGGCGCCCGCCCGGCTGCGTCCACCCGCGACCGACGATCCGGCCATCACGCACGATGACACACCCTACGGAAGGGTTGGGCCAACACGTGCCTTGCCCGCGCTGACCCAAGGATAAAGCCAGCGCCATATATCGCTTATCTGTTTCGCTCACTCGTCCGTCGAAGGCTGCGGCGGGCGCAGTTCGTGGACAAACTCCTCGAAATCATCGGCCGCCTGGAAATTCTTGTAAACGCTCGCAAAGCGAACATACGCCACCGTATCAATCCGGGCCAGCGCTTCCATGACGATTTCACCGATTTTGTTGGACGGGATATCCGTGTCGCCCATGCTTTCCAGGCGCCGCACGATACCCGAGATCATCTGATCGATCCTGTCCGGATCGATGGGGCGTTTCTGCATCGAGATCCGGATCGAACGCTCCAGTTTATCCCGGTCAAAATCCTCGCGCTTGCCGTTGGTCTTGATCACCACAAGATCGCGCAACTGCACCCGTTCATAGGTGGTAAAGCGTCCGCCACAGGCCGGACAGAACCGCCGCCTGCGGATCGCGACGTGATCCTCTGCCGGGCGTGAATCCTTGACCTGAGTATCGATATTTCCGCAAAACGGGCAGCGCATCCGCCGTCTCCTCGTCCCTTGTTCCGCCTCTTTTTGTAAGCGCTGCGGCTTACTTATCCACAACTATAGGGCAGCCGCTAGGGTTTGGGTAGTCGGAATTTTTCACCGCAATATAAAGGGGTCATGCAAAATGTGCAGCGACCCGACGTTCATGCGGTGCAGTACGGTGTTCGATCAGATAGATCCCCTGCCACGTCCCAAGCACAGGCCGCCCCGCCGCAACAGGTATGGAAAGTGAAACCGGCATAAGGGCCGCTTTGATATGTGCGGGCATGTCGTCAGGGCCTTCGTAGGTGTGCCTCAAATATGCCATCGAAGGATGATCTGACGGAGGCACGAGCCGTTCAAAGAACGCATGCAGATCGGTCTGAACCTCGGGATCCGCGTTTTCCTGAATAAGCAGAGAGCAGGATGTATGCCTGACGAACAGCGTAAGCAAACCGTCGCCCGCAACCGAATTCACCCATCGGCAAACGTCGCCTGTAAATTCATAGAGACCGGCGCCGCGCGTTGAGATGGTGAATTCGATCTGCAAAGCTCTGCTTACCATTACCTAGTTTATGAACTGCCGGCGGTTACACCGTCCATTTGCGCCCTGAACTGACATGCTTTCACCAACCTGAAAGCCAAGCGACACACTGCTTTGCTGAGGTGCGTTTTTCGGTGGTGTCAGGGAAAACTGAACAGCCGTTCGGCGACCTGTCGCCTCGCTTGGGCCATAACCCCGGACAACATACACCCGTTGCTGCCAACCGGCCCCAAGCGTCCGACGCGCGAAATCGGCCGCGGCGCACCAATAACCGTCTACATCCTGGCGTGCTCTTGGGATCACCTCAAAAACCGAATTGTTGACGGCGACCGTCTGAAACCCGTTGGGCGCGGCCCCGGCTGTCATCGGAGCGGAAATCGCCACAGTGGCAAGAACCATTGAAGTCATGACCCGTTTCATCATTTTCGACCTTTCCTGTTTCTGACTGCCGCATAGACTAGTATGCCAGAATCGGCGGAACAGTGGTCCTCACGATCTATTCAGACGCGCAGCCAAAATCTGTGAACCGGTGCCCCGGACCCGCCCAAGCATATTCCGGCCAAGCCAAAAAACTCAATAAAAAGAAAACGATCTTGTGGGTGCAGCGTGTCGGGGAACCCTTTGAACCGGGGTGGTAGTCCGGCTCTCTGGGCTCTGGCCTCTTCCCCAAAAGGCGCGGACCCGACAGCAATATGTACATAAGAATTGTCAAAACTCGGTCATGTGCACACCAGTCAAATCCTTGTGTGAATTTGCCAATCGCACCGAAATCCGCCCCTCAGAACTCGGCTTCCGCCACAAAAGTTGGTGCGCGGCTCATCATTGGTATTAAGATCAGCTTCAGATTTGAGAACGGATTACGCCGAGCCATGGAAGTTGATATTTGCCGCATTCAGCGATTGGCCAAGACGCTGGACGAAGAAACCGGACAAACTGCGCTTACGGATCACGTCCTGCGGCAAAGCGGGCTCAGTCGGGCTGGAATTGCCCCGCCGGCAACCACTTATCATGCAATAAAAGAAGCCCAGTTCGTCCGGTATGCATGCGATGCGGTCAATGACATCACTTTCGCCGCCCGGGCAGGCATCCGATTTGATGAGTCATCTACTCTTACGGCCTATATCAGTAAATACTCCAGGAACTTGCGCCAAGCCATTGAGAACACGTGTTACTTTCACTGGATGATTGATCCTGCACTGATTTTCAATCTGCGCCTTTCAGACGACTCGGCAGTGTTTGAAATCGACTGGAAGGACGCCAGTTATTCCCGCTACCACAGACGCACCGAGTTCCTGCTATTTGCGGCCATAGCCCGACTGCACGCCCTGACCCAGTCAGATTTTCACCCCGTCGAGATGCGCTTTCAGCACGAAATCGGTCAACGCGCGCCGGAATATGAGAAAATAGGAGGGTTTCCAGTAGTTTTCGGCGCCGAACGGATGTGCATCGTCCTGTCTCTGTCCTCGCTTGATCTTCCAATTCCAACTTACGACCCTACACTGCGCGCCCATCTGCTTGATTATGCCGAGCGTCTGCTGGCCGACCGGCAATCCCAAAGGCAGAAGACACGCGCAAGGGTTGAAGGACTGATCACCCGGTCCCTGCCCGGAAACATTATCCAGGCAGATCAGGCAGCTGCCGATTTGGGTCTTAGCCCTCGCACACTGGCCCGCAGGCTGGCCGATGAAGGGACCAGCTATCGCAACATCGTTGAAGACCTGCGATGTGATCTTGCGCAGACCTTTCTGCGAAACGGGATGAACCTGTCCGAGATTTCTTATTCTCTGGGGTATGCCGATCAGGCCGCGTTTTCGACGGCGTTCAAACGTTGGACCGGCCAGCCTCCGACCACATTTCGCGGCCGCGTCGATCGCCCGCTGAACCGCGTTTGAGCGTAGCCGGGGGTCATCAATGAGACCATCTCGCCCCGGCCCGTCCCATGAGTGGACCAGACGGATATAGAAATCCCGCTGTCCCTCTTCTTGTGAGTTCTCGCCAATTTGACTTTCAGACAGGACAACAAGATGTGAACGCCCCGGGAAAAGAAAAAGGCGCCTCGATCGGGGCGCCTTTGTAGTTACTGATCCAGGAAGGACCGCAGTTTTCTTGACCGGCTGGGATGCTTCAGCTTGCGCAGCGCTTTCGCCTCGATCTGGCGGATCCGTTCGCGCGTCACGCTGAACTGCTGGCCAACCTCTTCCAGCGTGTGGTCTGTGTTCATACCGATGCCAAAGCGCATCCGCAGAACGCGTTCCTCACGCGGGGTAAGCGAGGCCAGAACCCGTGTGGTCGTTTCCTTGAGGTTTTCCTGAATGGCGCTGTCCAGCGGCAGCACGGCATTTTTGTCCTCGATGAAATCGCCCAACTGGCTGTCTTCTTCGTCGCCGATCGGCGTCTCAAGGCTGATCGGTTCCTTGGCGATCTTCATCACCTTGCGAACCTTTTCCAGCGGCATCTGCAGCTTTTCGGCCAATTCTTCCGGCGTCGGCTCGCGACCGATTTCGTGCAGCATCTGGCGACCGGTGCGAACCAGCTTGTTGATCGTTTCGATCATGTGGACCGGAATACGGATGGTGCGCGCCTGATCCGCGATCGAGCGCGTGATCGCCTGACGGATCCACCAGGTCGCATAGGTCGAGAACTTGTAGCCGCGACGGTATTCGAACTTGTCGACCGCCTTCATCAGGCCGATATTCCCTTCCTGAATAAGATCAAGGAATTGCAGGCCACGGTTCGTGTACTTCTTGGCAATCGAGATCACCAGGCGCAGGTTGGCCTCGACCATTTCCTTCTTGGCCTGACGTGCCTCTTTCTCGCCCTTTTGAACCTGCTGAACGATGCGGCGGAATTCGCTGATGTCCAGACCGACATATTGCCCGACCTGAGCCATATCGTTACGCAGTTCCTCGACCTTGTCGGTCGAGCGTTCGATGAACATCTGCCAGCCGCGGCCCGGTTTTTCGGCCATCTCGGCCAGCCAGTTCGGATCCAGTTCGCGACCACGATACTCATCAATAAACTCACGGCGGTTGATACGCGCCTGATCCGCCAGCTTCACCATCGAACTGTCCAGCGACATGACGCGGCGGTTGATGCCGTAAAGCTGGTCGATCAGCGCATCGATCCGGTTGTTGTGCAGGTGCAGACCATTCACAAGCACAACGATCTCGGCCCGTAACTTCTGGTAGGTCTCTTCATCCTTGGCGGTGAAAGATCCATCTTCATTCAACGTTGCCGAAATACGGCTGTCCTGCATTTCGGACAGCATCGCGAAATCAGACGAAATCCGCTCAAGCGTGGTCAGAACCTGCTCTTTCAGCGCCGTCTCCATCGCCGCCAGCGACATGTTGGCCTGTTCGTCTTCATCGTCGTCGTCGTCGGTGGCAATTGGGTTGCCATCCGCGTCCAGCTCGGGCCCGGTGTCTTTGGCGGGTTTGGCAGCCTGAACCGCTGACGTGTCCACCACCGGCTCCTCGACATCGCCGTCCTCGTCCATCTGGTTGCCGAACGTGGTTTCCAGATCGATGACGTCGCGCAGCAGAATGTCTTCGGACAAAAGTTCGTCATGCCAGATGGTGATGGCCTGGAAGGTCAACGGGCTTTCGCATAGACCGGCGATCATCGTGTTGCGGCCGGCTTCGATCCGCTTAGCGATTGCAATTTCACCTTCCCGGCTCAGCAGTTCGACGCTGCCCATCTCGCGCAGATACATGCGCACGGGGTCGTCGGTGCGATCCAGTTTCTCGGTGGCGGCACCCGACAACGCAACCTCACGGTTGCTTTCCGTTGTGGTCAGCTCGGTCGAGCCTTTGTTCTCTTCTTCTTCGGCCTCTTCATCTTCGATGATGTTGATGCCCATTTCGGACAGCATCGACATAACGTCTTCGATCTGTTCCGAACTGACCTGATCAGGCGGCAGAACCTGATTGAGCTGGTCGTAGGTGATGTAGCCCTTCTCGCGGGCCTCGGCGATCATCTTCTTGACCTGGGCCTGGCTCATGTCCAGCGAGATTTCCTGTTCCTGCTCGTCTGATTTGCGATCTTCGGACGTGTCTTTGGCGGCCATTCAATGCTCCTGCAGGGATGGGTGATTCGTTTGAACCGAATCATTAGCGCGTAGAAGTGATTCGGCCACCCGTTTACCCGTTTTTCTTTTCCAGTGCCTTACGAAAACATCACTTTAGCGGCGTTTCCGTTCGAATTTGATGCCGGACATGATGGCCTCGAACGCGTCTTTCTCGTCGCGGTTGATCCGCGCGCCGTTGTCGGCGATGTCAAAAACGGCCCTGTCCTCATTCTGGCTGCGGCTTGTACGGTTGCGCTCTTCGGCGGCTTGCGCCAGCCGATAGGTCAGCGCCTCATCTGCCAGTTCGGACAGTTCCTCCGCAGCTTCGGCAATCTCAGCATCCAACCCCCGGAGCGCTTTGATTTTTGCGAGTTCCTCGGCCAGCGTCATCTCGGCCTTTTCCACGTCGCCCGGTTTGTGCACGCAGGGGATGACTGCGACATGGCGAAGGGCCAGAAGGTTTTCAAGGGGTTCGGCCCCCAAAGTTCCCACTATGTGATCTTTCAGATTGTCCGGGTCATCAATTGCGTGGCGCAGGATGACCTCGCGCAGCGCCGAGTGGTCTGGATCGTGGCAGTCCATCTCCTCCAACTGGTGTTCGAACTGCACGACAACCTTGGGGTTCAGAATGGCGATGGCCAGAATGACCGCTTCGCGCATCTGGATATCTGCATTCTCGGACGAGGCCAGAAACGAGGCGCGCGCGCCCGGCGAAGCAGGCTGTCTTTGTGGCTTCCATTTGCCGCCCGACTGCCATTGGCGGTTTTGCGGTTGGCGTTGCGGACGGAAAAGCTGCCAGCACAGGTCTTTGACTTCCCGTTCATAATGAGAGCGTATTGATGCATCTCGGATCAACGCCGTCTTGTCCTTCAGAGCACGCTCCAAAGCCGCTCTACGCTCCGGGCTGTCGAAAACTATTCCCTCGGTCTCACGCTGCCACAGTAGCTTGACCATGGGCATGGCACCTTCCAACACGGCCTGCACAGCCGCAGGCCCTTCGGCGCGCAAAAGATCGTCGGGGTCTTTGCCTTCGGGCATCAGTGCAAAGCGCAAGGATTTTCCGGCTTCCAGAAGCGGCAAAGCCAGATCGACGGCCCGCATCGCCGCCCGCAGGCCGGCCGTGTCGCCATCCAGCGCAATGATCGGTTCATCCGAGATGCGCCACAGCAGTTGTAGCTGGTGTTCGGTAATCGCGGTTCCCAGCGGCGCAACCGCCGCCTCAAATCCAGCCTCGGCCAGCGCGATCACATCCATGTAGCCTTCGGCCACGATCAGGGGCTGCCCCTTCCCGGCCGCCTGCCGCGCGGGACCCTGATTGTAAAGGCTCCGGCCTTTGTCGAACAACTCCGTCTCGGGCGAGTTCAGGTACTTCGCGTTGTCATTGGGGTCCATCGCGCGGCCACCAAACGCAATGCAACGCCCGCGAGGATCACGGATCGGGTACATGATCCGGTTGCGGAATGTGTCATAGGGCTTCTTGCCCTTGTTCGAGGGTTTGGCCAGCCCGGCCCCGAGGATCAGATCCTCGGCCACGTTCTTGCCCCGCAGATGATCCCACAGCGCTTGCCAGCCATCCGGGGCAAAGCCGATTTCCCACCGGTCCAACGCCTGTTCGTTAAGCCCGCGACGCGTCAGATAATCCCGCGCGGCCCCACCTGCCCCGGTCTTGAGTTGCAGGCGAAAGAACTGGGCGGCCTGCTCCATCACATCAGCCAGTTGCGCGCGGCGGTCCTGTTTTTCCTGTGCTTTCGGGTCGCGTTGCGGCATGGGCATACCCGCCTCGCGCGCCAGAATCTCGACTGCTTCGATGAACGAGACATTCTCGGTCTCTTTCACAAAACTGATCGCGTCGCCTTTGGCGTGGCATCCGAAGCAGTAGTAGAACCCCTTCTGGTCGTCGACATGAAACGAAGCCGTCTTTTCGTGATGGAACGGGCACGGCGCCCACATGTCACCCTTGCCCTGATTGGACTTGCGCTGATCCCACATGACTTTGCGTCCGACGACCTGAGACAGGCTTAGCCGGGTGCGCAATTCATCCAGGAAACCGGGGGGCAATGACATGTGTCGAACCTGCCAGAAATGAAAACGCGCGCCAAGAGGATGGCGCGCTTATCCACAAGGAATATAGCCAGCTGTGGATTATTGCTGAAGACATAGCTCCAGCCAGGCCGCGCCCAGATCCTTTTTGCGAACGTCGCGCATCTTTTGCTCATACACCCAAGGGGTGATCAACGGAATCGCTGCATTGTAGTTTTCGGGCCAGGTCGGGCCGCTGTCAGCGACCGCCTTCGCAACATCGCGTTCCTTGACGCGATCCAGGCGGGCGTTCTGAATAGCGGCCACCACGTCGGCCTGATACTTGCAGCTTTGTTCTTTGGTCTCAGCCGCGGCCAGAGGCGTTGCCAAAAGAATGGCGGCGATGGCGATGCGCAACATTGAAAGTCCCCCGGGATTCGTTTCACTCGCGGCAACTTACCTGTGCGCCAAAGCGCCCGCCACAACCGATTTCCCGAATTCGTTGAATTGATCGGAGGCGACCCGGGTTACCTTGCGCCCGGATCGCCTCAATGCATCAAAGTCCCTTGGCCCGATAGCTTTTGGCAACTCTGTCGATGGCGACGATATACGCCGCAGTCCGCAGGTCCTCGACATCATCGCGGTTGTGCCAGACCTCACGCATCGACTGATAGGCGATACGCATCGTGTCATCCAACCCCGAGCGAACCAGTTCCAGTTCGTCCGCGCCCCTGAGGTACTTGGACTTGAAGTTCGGGGACATTGACCACGCGTCGCCCAGATATCTGTCCAGCCGCTCAAGTTCGCTGACAATCAGTTCGTGGCGAGCTTCCTCCTGCCGGCGCTGCATCCGCCCAAACCGGATATGGCTCAGGTTCTTGACCCATTCGAAATAAGAAACGGTCACACCGCCCGCGTTTGCGTACATGTCCGGAATGATAACGACGCCCTTTTTCCGAAGGATATCGTCCGCACCGGCAGTCACCGGACCATTCGCGGCCTCGATAATCAACGGCGCCTTGATCCTTTCTGCGTTGGAAAGGTTGATGACACCTTCCAGTGCCGCCGGGATCAGAATGTCACATTCGGCCTCAAGGACGGCAGCGCCCTCTGCGGTATGCGCCGCATCCGGATAGCCGCTGACGCCGCCATGCTTCACAATCCAGTTCCGCACCGATTCAACGTCGATGCCATCCGGATTGTGCAGGGCACCGTCCCGCTCAATGATCCCGATAACGCGCGCGCCATCTTCCTCGCTCAGGAACTTTGCGGCGTGATAGCCCACGTTTCCAAGCCCCTGAACGATCACGCGCTTGCCATCCAGACTTCCGGACAAGCCGGCCTTCTCGATGTCGTCCGGGTGCCGGAAGAATTCACGCAGCGCATACTGAATTCCGCGACCGGTTGCTTCGACGCGCCCCGCGATACCACCCGCGTTGAGAGGCTTGCCCGTCACACAAGCACGCGCATTGATATCCGTCGTATTCATGCGCGCGTATTGGTCGGCCATCCAGGCCATCTCACGCTCGCCGGTTCCCATGTCCGGGGCGGGCACGTTCTGCGATGGGTTGATCAGGTCGCGTTTTGCCAGTTCATAGGCAAACCGTCGGGTGATCTGTTCCAGTTCGTGTTCTTCATACTGACGCGGGTCAATACACAAGCCGCCTTTGGAGCCCCCGAACGGCGTCTCGACCAGCGCGCACTTGTACGTCATCAAGGCAGCCAGCGCCTCGACCTCGTCCTGATTGACTTCCATGGCATAGCGAATACCGCCTTTGACCGGCTCCATGTGTTCGGAATGGACCGACCTGTATCCGGTAAATGTATGGATATCACCGCGCAGGCGCACACCGAAACGGACGGTATATGTGGCGTTGCACACCCGGATCTTCTCTTCAAGTCCCGGCGGCAGATCCATTAGGGACGCGGCCCTGTTGAACATCAGGTCAACACTTTTACGAAAGCTGGGTTCAATAATGCCGGTCATAAATTCCTCCGTACCGGAAACTGACATATGTCACGACTTTTTGTCGCACCCTTCATGGAAAGCCGCAACGCCCAACTGCACTTTTTTAATAAGAATGCCCTCAAGGCGTATGCGCAACTGTTACTGAGTCGTTTGGTTTGGCCGAGTTGCAGGAGATTGTCGCCAAAACACAAACAGACCCTTTAGCATACCTATATTATCCTCACTTGAGTGGCGAAAAGGTCAAAACCAGGCCTTTTTTGCCCAATTGACGCCATGTTTCAAAGCTAGCTTTAACCCAATTTTATTTTCCTATGTCGCACACGTTCTGTGCGAAGCGGAGGCATCAAAATGAAAAAGTTCTCGCTTATTGCCGGTAGCATTTTGCAGAAACGCAAATCTTCCACGTTGCGGCAGTTCGTCGAAAATGAAGACGGCACATTTTCATATTTTGTGCTGTTTGTTTTTTTGGGAATGTTGGCCGCAGCGGGTGTCGGCGTCGATTTAATGAACCATGAACGCGACAGAGCCAAACTACAGGCCACTCTGGACCGCGCCGTTCTCGCCGCAGCCGATTTGGATCAGAAAGAAAGCCCGAAGACCGTTGTTGAGTCCTATCTCGACAAGGCAGGGCTTTTGGAAAATCTCAAGACCGTCGACGTACAAGACAGTTTTGGTACGCGAAGAGTTTATGCGACGGCCGAAGCAGTGATACCGACAAATTTCATGGCCCTGTCAGGTATCAAAACTTTGACCGCGACCGCAGCCAGCGCCGCTGAAGAATCAATCGGAGCCGTTGAAATTTCGCTGGTTCTCGATATTTCGGGTTCAATGTCCGAAAATTCGGCCACCCCGGGGATCAGCAAAATCGATGTTCTGAAAGAAGCAGCATCTGATTTCGTTAAACTGATGCTCGACAAACCAGGTGAAAGCCAGATATCGATCTCGCTTATACCCTATGCGACGCAGGTTAATGCGGGCGCTTCCCTGCTGGACCAATTCACGAATGTCACGCAGGAGCATAGCTATTCGCACTGCGTGAATTTTATCCCTGAGCAATACAGTGATTCCGATCTCCTGCGGGGTGACAGGCTGGAACGGACAGCGCATTTTGACCCGTTCACTTATTCTGAGGGTTCGATCACTCTGCCTGTTTGCCCTGTCCGCGCCGGCAGCGCGATCACACCTGTCACGGATGACCTGGGCAAATTGCTTGACCAGATCGCACTTCTTTCACCCGGCGGAAACACGTCGATTGATGTTGGAATGAAATGGGGCGTTGCGCTTCTTGATCCCGGCATGAGCGGTATTGTCTCCGATCTGTCCCTTGAAACGGATGCGGCATATGCGCCGAAGACAATAGTCCCTTCCAAGTTTGCGAATCGTCCGACAAACTATGACTCGGACGTTCTGAAAATTGTGATCGTTATGACCGATGGAAAGAACACCGATCAGTACATGCTGAATCCGTCACTGAGGGAAGGTATGTCGGACGTATGGTACAACCCCGAAGCAGAAGAATACACCGTTTATCACTCGCAGGGACAGCCGAACTTTTTCTGGCCTCAGCAAGACCAGTGGGCAGACCATCCGTTCGGCAACCCTGAGCCCGAAACTGCCGACAACGAAGAGGTGGGTACGGCTTTCCGCCTGACATACCCGCAACTGTTCAACCGTGTGTCTTTGGCTTGGAACGCCAATTACAACTACTACTGGCAGTCCAGTGCCTGGGCTGAGTGGTACTCTGCAGCGTTCTCCAAAGTAGAAACCGCTGCCAAGAACCAGCACACCAAACACATCTGTGACGCAGCAAAAGACGAGGGCATTATCGTATATGGTATCGCCTTCGAAGCACCAAGAAGTGGCTATCGGGTTCTTCGGGACTGCGCTAGCTCGCACAGCCATGTCTACGACGTGAGCGGACTGTCGCTTGAAGACGCCTTTTCTTCGATCGCATCATCGATCCGCAAACTGAGGTTGACACAATGACTCAGAGTATTTTGCCGCTGATGCACCGGTTATTTGGGTCTGAAGATGGAAACGCCACGATTGAATTCGCTATTATCTTTCCGGCGTTCATGTTTTTCATCCTAGCAGGCGCAGAACTGACATTATTGACGACACAGCAGGGTATGTTGGAACGTGCTGTTGACCAGACCGTTCGCGACATTCGACTTGGAACAGGGAATAATCCGCAGCACGACGAACTAAAAGACACCATTTGTTCACGGGCTCAGTTCATCAAAAACTGCTCCTCCAACCTTCGGCTAGAGATGATCCGTCAGAGTGCCTTCACCGGGGTCGTGCTGTCCGATACACCTGACTGCACGGACAACTCCGAACAGGTAGATCCTGTTCTGAACTTCACCAATGGTCAATCCAATGAATTGATGATCCTGCGGGCATGCGCGCGGATTGATCCGGTGTTTCCGACCTCGACAATCGGCAAAACCCTCGTGGATGAAACCGGTCAATATGCGCTAACGGCTACGACAGCCTTCGTACAGGAACCTTTGTAAGATGACGTCGATCATGACAAAAATGGCAAAGTGTCTGAAATCGTTTCGGCGGGATGAACGTGGTATTATTACCGTAGAGGCCATCATGGTCTTTCCACTACTGTTCTGGACGGTATCGATGACCTTCGTCGCGTTCGAAGGCTTCCGTCAAAGCGCGTCAAATCTGAAGGCCGCATTTACCGTAAGCGATCTTATCTCTCGTGAAACTCAAACTATTACAGATGTTTACATAGATTCTCTGCACGAATTGATGGAGAAGATGGTCAACAATAATTCGCAAATGAATTTGCGTGTTTCGCTGATTGTTTTCGATGAAGAAGATGATCGCCACTATGTGCGGTGGTCGTCGACTCGCGGCTATGACGTCAAGTGGACAGATGACAGCATTCACGAAATTCGGTCCCAGCTTCCGCCGATGCCCAACCAAGACACTTTGATTCTGGTTGAAACGTCAAATGAATACGTTCCGATTTTTTACACGGGATTTAAATTCGCAACCGGAGTTACTTTCGAAAACTTTGTCTTTACTCGCCCGCGTTTTACCAACGAAATTGCGGCCTCGGTCTAGGTCAATCCATTTCAGCCAGAAGTGCGGACAACATTTCGGACATGAACTTGGTCTCGGCGGCGGCAGTCATGCCGCCGACCCCCACACGATGACCCAATCGCCACCAAAGGCCTGGCGCCCAGGTGTTTTTTCCCTTGCCGGTCGTGCGAACAAGAAACCCGTTTGATGGTTTGAAGGCAAACACGCCGCGATCAACAGTTTCAATATCTTCGACATTGGCAATGACCTGCCCCGCTCCGGTGCGCAACTCAGCTCGAGTCAGTTCGATACGGTCTGTTGTGGCGTGCCACATGCGATGTGCCAGCCAGAACGCCCCGCCCGCGATCACGAAAAGGAAAACCTGCCATCCCAAGGCAGGTGGTGCCGCCAAGGCGACGTAAAGTACCAACGCTCCAACTGTGCCCAGCATTCCTACACCTGCCCATCGTCTGGGTGATGATGCCTGAACTGTTGCCAGCACTTCGTCCTGCATGGGGCCCTCTTTCTTTGCCTCGACTTCCCTTACCTGCTTTGCGAAATAATGGACAGGGGGTCCCGACCTGCGCGGCGTCGCACATTGCGCGCGCGTTTTTGTCAATTGACCGCGCAGGCGCACAAATTACATGGTTGTCATGTAAATCAGGAGGCAAAAATGTCCCTCAGGCCTACTTTGGAAACCAGACAATCCGTTCCAACACGGGAAGGCGCCGGTGTGCATTTGCATCGTGCCTTCGGGTTTCAGGACCCGTCCGAACTCGACCCATTTCTTCTTTTCGACGATTTCAGGAATGAGAACCCGCAGGACTACCAAGCAGGATTTCCGTGGCATCCGCATCGCGGAATTGAGACCATTACTTATGTTCTGTCCGGGACCGTCGAACACTCGGATTCACTGGGCAACACCGGAACGCTTGGCGCCGGTGACGTGCAGTGGATGACGGCAGGTTCGGGGATATTGCATCAGGAAATGCCACATGGAAACGCCAGTGGTCAGATGCATGGGTTCCAGTTGTGGGGAAACCTGCCCTCTGACCAGAAGATGACTGCACCCCGGTATCAGGACGTTCAAAGCCGGGAAATCCCCGAGATCACGGATGATGACGGCACCACGGTTCGTGTGATCGTGGGTACGTTCTGGGGGAAAACCGGCCCTGTCGACGGCATTGCGGCTGATCCGCAATACCTGGATATCCGCATCCCGGCAGGCGTCAAAAAAACTTTTCCCATAGACACTTATCGCCGGGCCTTCGCTTATGTTTTCGATGGTCAGGCCGCGTTTGCCGACGCGTCACAACCCACCGGCGTTCTGCTGGAAAAAGAGGTGGCGGGGCAAGAGGTCAACATTCGCGACATGTCAGGCAACCGGACGCTGGTCCGCTTTGGGTCTGGCGACGAAATTACGGTTCAGGCGGGGCCGCAAGGAGTTCGGTTCCTGCTGATCTCCGGTGCGCCGATCAACGAACCGGTCGCCTGGCACGGGCCAATCGTCATGAACACCCGGGCCGAGCTGAAACAAGCCTTTGAAGAGCTTCGAAACGGAACCTTCATCCGGCCAGCACACTAAGGACGGGCGGGCAGATCACGTCGCAACGGCGCGACAGACCATGTCCCAGTAGATCTGCTCGACCTGATCCAGTGACAACCTCCCGCCTGCCCGATACCAGGTCATCACACCATTCAGCATTGCGATCACAGCAAAGCTTGCGATCCTGGTGTCGGGTACTTTGAACAGGCCGGCGACATGACCGTCACGCAGAATACCTTCCAGTGAATCCTCGTACCTGCGGCGCAGATCTTCGATTTCCGTGAAATTCTCGGGCGTCAGGTTTCGCAACTCCATATACGCTATGAACACCTCGTCCGGGCGTTCCAGGTGAAAGCGAATGTGAAATCCGACAAAGCGGCGCAAGGCATCGCGTGGATGTTCGGATTTGTCCTGTGCCTCATACGCCGACAGAAGCTCCTGCATATGGTCGCGCATCAGACGGAAAAGCAGACTTTGCTTATCTGGGGTGTAGTTATACAAAGCACCGGCCTGCACACCGACCTCGGACGCGATCTGGCGCATTGAAACCGCCGCATACCCATGTCGGGCGAACAAAGCCAACGCTGCCTTGCGGATCCGCGGGCCGGTTATGTCAGAGTGTGAACCTTGGGTACGAGCCATAGGCCGACAGTATCTGAACGTTTGTTCAAATAGAACCCCGCTTGAACCGAACGGGCAAAAGGTGCATCACAATGGCGACTGCAACAACAACCGGCTTGTCATGAAACCCCTGCCCCTGCTGTTTTTGATGCTTGTCTTCGCCGCCTGCGCGGACATTCCTGAGCTGGAAGGCAGCGAGTCGCCAACCGTGCGCAAGTCCACGTTTCCCCGCTTGATCCCACTGAGCGAAGCGTTGGGCCCACCGGTTGATCCCGTAAGCGAAGCGGCCGAGGTCGAAGAGGACCTGAATGCGCGTGCCGAAGCGCTGGCGAATAAAGCGCAGGCACTTCAGAACGCAGAAATCGACTGATTGCCGGATTTCATTGGCCGCGCTGTCCTCTGACGCATTGCACCGACCCCATGAACCCGCTAAGGCAGCGCCTGACGGATGAAAAATCCAGACTGGCGAATACGAGCGGAAAGGAATCCACCGAATGACACAGGCGCTGCGGCTGGGAATTGCTGGCTTGGGGACCGTCGGCGTGGGTGTGATCCGGATCGTCCGCAAACATGCGGATCTGTTGCAGGCCCGGACCGGCAGACCAATTGAAATCGTGGCCGTTTCCGCCCGGGACTCCGGCAAGGATCGCGGTGTCAACCTGTCCGACTACGCTTGGGAAAGTGATCCTGTCGCGCTGGCCCGCCGAGACGACATTGACGTTTATGTCGAGCTTATGGGGGGCGAGAACGGCCCGGCTCTGGCCTCGGTCGAGGCGGCGCTGGAGACCGGTAAAGACGTGGTAACCGCCAACAAGGCGCTGCTGGCCGTCCATGGTCAGAAACTGGCGGAGCAGGCCGAAGCCGCAGGCCGTGTCATCCGGTTCGAGGCGGCGGTCGCGGGTGGCATACCTGTGATCAAATCCCTGACCGAAGGGCTTGCCGGGAACGACATCACCCGTGTCATGGGCGTGATGAACGGAACCTGCAATTACATTCTGACCCGGATGCAGTCCCAGGAATTGGGATACAACGCGCTGTTCGAAGAATGCGCCCAACTGGGGTATCTGGAAGCTGACCCTAATCTGGATGTGGGTGGCATTGACGCGGCCCATAAACTGGCGCTTCTGTCCTCGATTGCCTTTGGAACCAAGCCGAATTTCGACGGGATCGAAATCGAGGGTATTCAGCATATCAGCCTGGATGACATTCATCAGGCGGACGACATGGGATACCGGATCAAGCTGCTGGGCGTGGCACAGCGTACCCGGCGCGGACTGGAACAGCGCATGCAGCCCTGCCTGGTGCCAAGCGGCTCACCTCTGGGGCAACTGGAAGGCGGCACCAACATGGTGGTGATCGAGGGTGACTCGATCGAGCAAGTTGTTCTGCGCGGACCCGGTGCCGGTGAAGGCCCAACCGCCAGCGCTGTCATGGGTGACGTTTGTGATCTGGCACGCGGATTGCATATTCCGACATTCGGCCGACCGGCCTCGACGCTGCAAGAGGCTACGCCTGCGCGAACCGGATTGCCCGCGCCCTATTACCTTCGCCTTGCCCTGTTGGACAAACCCGGTGCGCTGGCGAAAGTTGCGGCCATTCTGGGTGATGCCGGAGTTTCCATCGACCGGATGCGCCAGTATGCCCATTCTGAAAACACGGCACCCGTCCTGATTGTAACTCACAAGACCACGCGCGCGACACTTGATGTGGCGCTGGAGGGGTTCAGGTCCACTGACGTGGTTTCGGGGGAACCTGTCGCGCTGCGCATCGAAGAGGTTTGACCCTTGCGGCCTGTGCCAGACGCAGGCTATGCCGGACAGAACGCCTTTATTGACCCAAGGATACCGACACATGAACGCTGCCAAGACCGATTTCAACGACCGAATGCTTTCTTTGGGCCTTGCCCGTGTGGCTGAACAGGCCGCGCTTGCATCCGCCTCGCTTGTCGGACGAGGCGATGAGAAGGCTGCCGATCAGGCCGCCGTCAACGCAATGCGTGAGCAGTTGAATCTGTTGGACATCGCAGGTGTCGTCGTGATCGGCGAAGGTGAGCGTGACGAAGCGCCGATGCTTTTTATCGGCGAAGAAGTCGGCACTGGAAACGGCCCCGGCGTCGACATTGCGCTGGACCCGCTTGAGGGCACGACCCTGACCGCCAAGGACATGCCGAACGCGCTGACCGTGATCGCAATGGGCCCGCGCGGGTCGATGCTGCATGCCCCGGACGTATACATGGATAAGCTGGCCATTGGCCCAGGGTTCCCGGAAGGCGTCGTCAATCTGGACATGAGCCCGCGGGAACGCGTCGAAGCGCTGGCAAAGGCCAAAGGCTGTGATCCGGCGGACATCACCGTCTGTATTCTGGAGCGCCCGCGTCATGAGGCCATGATTGCCGAAGTTCGTGACACCGGAGCCTCGATCCGGCTGATCACTGACGGTGATGTGGCCGGTGTCATGCACTGCGCAGAAAGCGAAGAAACCGGCATCGATATGTATATGGGCCAGGGCGGCGCACCCGAGGGCGTTCTGGCTGCAGCTGCGCTGAAATGCATGGGCGGGCAGATCTTTGGCCGCCTGCTGTTCCGCAACGATGACGAGCGTGGCCGCGCCGCCAAGGCAGGTATTACCGATTTGGATCGCGTCTATGCGCGAGACGAAATGGTGACAGCGGACGTGATTTTTGCTGCGACCGGCGTAACCGGCGGCTCACTGCTACCGCGTATCAAACGCGAGCCGGGCTGGGTTGAAACGACCACTTTGCTGATGCGGTCGAAAACCGGTTCGGTGCGGCGTATGTCCTATCGTACACCGATGTGGCCACATAGCGACGCATAGCGGCTTGCGCCGCTGCCTCCGGCGGGAGTATTTGTAAAAAGATGAAGAGGCCGGGTCCGCGAGGGTCCGGCCTTGGCGCATAAGGGGCATGGGATGAGCTTTCTTGGGGTCGAGCAGTCATTGACCGGACGCCGCTGGATCGGACCTACGCCGGACATCGAGCGGGCAACAGAAATGCTGGTGCAGCAGGCCGGGTTGCCCCGCGCTGTCTGTCAGGTGCTGGCACGGCGCGGCGTGCCAGCGATGGAAGCAGCAGGATTTCTTGAGCCCAAGCTGAAAGAACTGCTGCCGGACCCGCGTTCGATGCTGGATATGGAGAAGGCAGCAACGCGGTTCCTACAGGCCGTCAGGGCGCGGCAACGGATCGCCGTGTTCGCGGATTACGATGTGGACGGCGGAAGCTCGGCCGCATTGTTGCTGGTCTGGCTGCGACAGATGGGGATCAGCGCCACGCTTTATGTCCCGGACCGCATCGACGAAGGCTACGGGCCAAATGTTCCTGCCATGCAGACGCTGGCTGCTGAACACGACCTGATCATTTGTGTCGATTGCGGAACGCTGAGCCATGAGCCCATCGCGGCAGCCAACGGCGCGGATGTGATCGTTCTGGACCACCACCTTGGCGGAGAAACCCTGCCCGACTGCGCCGCGATCGTGAACCCGAACCGGCAGGATGAAAGTGGCGATCTGGGGTATCTTTGCGCGGCGGGTGTCGTTTTCCTGATGCTGGTCGAGGCCGGGCGGCAATTGCGCGACGCCGGTATCAAAGGTCCGGACCTGATGTCGATGCTGGATCTGGTCGCCCTGGCGACGGTTGCGGATGTAGCACCTTTGATCGGTGCCAACCGGGCCCTTGTTCGTCAGGGACTCAAGGTCATGGCCAGACGTCAACGCCCCGGGCTTGTTGCACTGTCGGATGTGTCCCGCATGGACGCGGCACCCAATTCCTATCATCTGGGGTTTCTGCTGGGGCCTCGTGTCAACGCCGGTGGTCGCATTGGTCAGGCCGATCTGGGTGCCCGCCTGCTGAGCACGGAATCGACAGCAGAGGCCGAGGCCTTGTCGCAGCGGTTGGATGAGTTGAACACCGAAAGGCGTGATATTGAAAACGCGGTGCGTGCCGCTGCGCTTGATCAGGCGGAAGAACGCGGACTGGATGCGCCGCTGGTCTGGGCAGCGGGTGAAGGCTGGCACCCCGGCGTCGTGGGCATCGTTGCCTCTCGCCTTAAGGAAATGGCGAACCGCCCTGCCATTGTCATCGGCTTTGACGGGGATGAGGGCAAGGGGTCTGGTCGATCCGTATCGGGCATCGATCTGGGTGCTTCGATCCAGAAGCTTGCCGCCGAGGGTCTGCTGGTCAAGGGCGGTGGCCACAAGATGGCGGCGGGTCTGACGGTCATGCGCGATAAACTGGACGCGGCGATGGAACGGCTGAGTGAATTGCTGGCCAAACAGGGGGCCGGTCAGGGCGGCCCGGCGGATCTGAAGCTGGACGGTGCGTTGATGCCCGGAGCGGCCTCGGTCGAGTTGATCGAACAGATCGAAAAGGCCGGCCCGTTCGGCGCCAGCGCCCCTGCCCCGCGTTATGCCCTGCCTGAGCTTCAGGTGCGGTTTGCCAAACGCGTCGGCGAGACGCACCTCAAGCTTTCATTGTCCGATGGGCTGAACGGCGGTCTGGACGCCATTGCATTTGGTGCGTTCGACGGCCCCATGGGCGAGAAGCTGTTGAATCACGGAGGAGCCCGCTTTCATTTCGCGGGCCGACTTGAGGTCAACACATGGGGCGGACGTCAAAACGTTCAGCTTCGGCTTGAGGATGCTGCCGAGGTAAATTGAAGGCTGTTTCCTGACCCTGAAAGCACCGCCAAAAAAGTTTCACATCCCTGCGTTTTTCGGCTTGCGGGGGTGGGAGGTAAACCGTAAAAGGCCCTCCACAAGCCAGCGTGGCCCGTTCGTCTATCGGTTAGGACGCCAGGTTTTCAACCTGGAAAGAGGGGTTCGATTCCCCTACGGGCTGCCACTTGTGCTTGACTGGACCAAGTGGCCCGTTCGTCTATCGGTTAGGACGCCAGGTTTTCAACCTGGAAAGAGGGGTTCGATTCCCCTACGGGCTGCCATTTGCACTTTCCTTAATCAAAGTTTCAGAACCAAATATCTGGCGCCTGGTCGCTGGTTCACTTGAGGTTAGGTCAGTTGTTCTCCGGACTTTGAGTGCTCTTTCCCGATTCCGGCGAAGTCAGCAATCCTTGCCGTGACCCCTCCCGAATTCCTCTTTCAATATAATAAAAACAAAGAGTTACGCATCTGCATTTTCATTTACTAAAAAATTAGTTTGACAGGCGCGCGAAAAATCGCTGATGGTATCTGACATCCGGTTCCCACCGGAGAACCATAAATTTTTGGGAGGAGACAGATGCGGAGACATCTACTTTCCGCAGTGGCGGCGGCTGCCGTCATTGCGGGGCACGGTCCTGCTTGGGCCGACGAAGCCGCAGCACAACGCTGGATCGACGACGAATTCCAGCCATCGACCCTGTCGAA
Source organism: Ruegeria sp. D4 (assembly GCF_056534475.1). Lineage (NCBI taxonomy): Bacteria > Pseudomonadati > Pseudomonadota > Alphaproteobacteria > Rhodobacterales > Roseobacteraceae > Ruegeria > Ruegeria sp. D4. The sequence continues at coordinate 19,649 of NZ_JBQFPJ010000013.1, read as the reverse complement.
AGACGAACAGATGGCTGAAATGCAGTGGTTCATCGAAGCTGCACAGCCTTACGCGGGCATGGAAATCAACGTCCTGTCTGAAGGCATCCCCACTCACTCGTATGAATCCGAGGTTCTGACCAAGGCATTCGAAGAGATCACCGGCATCAAGGTCAATCACCAGATCCTTGGTGAAGGCGAAGTGGTTCAGGCCGTTCAGACTCAGATGCAGACCGGCCGGAACCTCTATGACGGCTACGTCAACGACAGTGACCTGATCGGCACCCATTCCCGCCTGCAACTGGCCTATCCGCTGACCGACATGATGGGCGGCGACTGGGCGGCGACAACCTCGCCGACGCTGGATCTGGATGACTTCATGGGCATTCAGTTCACCACCGGTCCGGATGGCAAGCTGTATCAGTTGCCCGACCAGCAGTTCGCAAACCTTTATTGGTTCCGCAAAGACTGGTTCGACGATGAAGCCAACAAGGCCGCGTTCAAGGAAAAGTATGGCTATGACCTGGGTGTTCCGGTCAACTGGTCGGCCTACGAAGACATCGCCGAATTCTTCACCAACGACGTGAAAGAAGTCGATGGCGTCGCGATCTACGGCCACATGGACTACGGCAAACGCGCGCCTGACTTGGGCTGGCGTATGACTGACGCCTGGCTGTCAATGGCTGGTGCCGGCGACAAGGGTGAGCCGAACGGTATTCCGGTCGACGAATGGGGCATCCGCATGGAAGCGGGCACCTGTAACCCAGTTGGCGCTTCGGTGTCGCGCGGTGGTGCTGCCAACGGTCCGGCTGCGGTCTACGCGATCCGCAAATGGGACGAATGGCTGCGCAACTATGCGCCTCCGGGTGCGGCGTCCTATGACTTCTACCAGTCGCTGCCGGCGCTGAGCCAAGGCAACGTGGCCCAGCAGATCTTCTGGTACACCGCATTCACCGCCGACATGGTGAAGCCGAAGTCCGAAGGCAACAACACCGTGGATGACGAAGGCACGCCGCTGTGGCGGATGGCGCCCAGCCCGCACGGCCCCTACTGGGAAGAAGGCCAGAAGGTTGGGTATCAGGACGTGGGTTCCTGGACTTTCCTGAAGTCGACTCCCGAGGATCGTGCTCAGGCAGCGTGGCTTTATGCCCAGTTCGTGACGTCCAAGACTGTCGATGTGAAGAAGTCCCATGTGGGTCTGACTTTCATCCGCGACAGCTCGGTTAACCACGAGTCCTTCACCGAGCGCGCACCCAAGCTGGGTGGTCTGGTCGAGTTCTACCGCTCGCCTGACCGTGTGGCATGGTCGCCGACCGGCATCAACGTTCCGGATTATCCGAAGCTGGCCCAGATCTGGTGGCAGCAAATCGGTGACGTGAACTCGGGCGCCTTCACCCCGCAAGAGGCGATGGACCGTCTGGCTGAAGAGATGGACATCACCATGGCCCGTATGCAGGCCGCGGATGAAAGCGCCGGTGTCTACGGTGGCTGCGGCCCGCGCCTGAACGAGCCGCAGGATGCGTCCTTCTGGCTGGAAAAAGCGGGTTCGCCCAAGGCCAAGCTGGAGAACGAAAAGCCGCAGGGCCAGACCGTCAACTATGACGAACTGGTTAAGCGCTGGCAGTCCCAGTAACAGCAACATCGTAGGCCGGGTTTAAGCCCGGCCTACCCTAAAATGCCCCGCGAGTTTCCCAGATGATCGAACTTCAAGATGCCACCAAACGGGTCGGCAACGTCATCCATATCAAATCCACAAACCTGACCCTTCATACAGGCCACTTCAATGTATTGTTGGGTGCAACCGGCTCGGGCAAGACCTCTCTGATCAAGATGATGGCCGGGCTGGACCCGATAGCCTCGGGCAGGGTCCTGATGGATGGGCAGGATGTCACGCGACTGAACACGCAGAAGCGTCAGATCAGCCTGGTGCACCAGTTCTTCGTGAACTATCCGCATATGACCGTTTTCGAAAACATCGCCTCGCCGCTGCGCGTGGCGGGTATGGCGAAAAGCGAAGTCGAAGGCCGCGTTGAAGAAGCGGCCGACCTGCTGCAACTGCGCCCGATGCTGCACCGCCGCCCACATGAGTTGTCGGGTGGACAACAACAACGGACCGCACTGGCGCGTGCCATTGCGAAAGAGAGCCGCGCCGTCTTCCTCGACGAACCGCTGGCAAACCTGGACTACAAGTTGCGCGAAGAACTGCGCGAGCAACTGCCCGACCTGTTTGCAGGGCGTGGCGCGGTCGTGGTCTATGCCACCTCGGAACCCGAAGAGGCGTTGCTGCTGGGCGGCTACACCGCACTGATGGAAGACGGCCGCGTGACCCAGTTTGGGCCGACCGCCGACATCTATCGCAACCCGGAAAACATCGCGGCGGCGCGTGTCTTCTCGGACCCGCCGATCAATGTGGCGCACATTACGGTTTCCGGTGCCCAGGCACATCTGGCGGGCGGCGGCGGCTGGCCGGTCACTGACATGGCCGACGGAGATTACATGGTCGCCGTGCGCCCGCACCGTGTGACCCCGTTCCGCACCACAGACGCGGATGTGGAACTGACCGGGCGCGTGATCGTGACAGAGCTGTCGGGCTCGGATTCCAGCGCGCATTTCCAACATGGGAACGACGCTTGGGTTTCGCTGGCCGCCGGTGTGCACCCTTATCGGGTGGGCGAGGATCACAGTTTCTACATGAACCCGGCCCATTGCCGGTATTTCGGCCAAGACGGCAAAAGGGTAGCCTGACATGGCACAGATCAAACTTTCAAACCTTCGACACAGCTATATGCCCGCGCCGAAAGGCCCGGAAGACTATGCGCTGAAGGAAATTGACGTGACATGGCGCGATGGGGGAGCCTATGCGCTGCTGGGCCCGTCGGGCTGCGGCAAGTCTACGTTGCTGAACATCATCTCGGGCCTTCTGACACCGTCCGAGGGGCAGATTTTGTTCGACGACCGCGACGTAACGGCCCTGCCCCCCGATCAGCGCAACATCGCGCAGGTGTTCCAGTTCCCGGTGATCTACGACACAATGACCGTGGGCGAGAACCTGGCCTTTCCGCTGAAGAACCGGGGCGTGGATGCTGCCACGATCAAGCGCCGTGTCGATGAAATTGCCGAGATGCTGGACGTCACGGATATGCTGGGCACCCGCGCCTCGGGTCTGAGCCCGGACAACAAGCAGAAGATCTCGATGGGCCGCGGATTGGTGCGCGACGACGTGAATGCGGTGATGTTCGATGAACCCTTGACCGTGATCGACCCGCATCTGAAATGGAAGCTTCGGTCCAAGCTGAAAGAACTGCACCAGCGCGTCAAAGCGACAATGATCTACGTAACCCACGACCAGACCGAGGCTCTGACTTTCGCGGACGAGGTGGTGGTGATGCAGGAAGGCGAAGTGGTTCAGATTGGCACGCCCGTCGAACTGTTCGAACGCCCTCAGCACACGTTTGTCGGCCACTTCATTGGCTCACCCGGCATGAATGTCCTGCCCTGCGAGGCGAAAGGCGACCGTGCTATCTTTGAAGGCCATGAGGTAATGCTGGAAGGCCCAACTCATGGTGATGGGGGCCGCACCGATCTGGGTATCCGGCCCGAGTATATTGGATTTGGCGACACCGGCATTCCCGCACACGTAACGAAAGTCGCCGACATCGGCCGTCACTATGTGATCAGCGCGATGGTCGGCACTACTGCCCTCAAGGCGGTGACCGAACATAGTGTGCCCGAACCCGGGTCACAGGTTTTCCTGCAATTCAAACCCGAACAATCCCGCGTCTATCGCGACGGCTGGATCGCAACTCAGGAGCGGGCGCAATGAGAACGGAAAACCAAAAAGCGTGGTTCTTTGTCCTGCCTGTGCTGGCGCTGGTCGCGTTCAACGCGCTGGTTCCGATGATGACGGTGGTCAACTACTCGGTGCAGGAAACATTCGGCAACAACCAGTTCTTCTGGGAAGGCCTTGGCTGGTTTGAACAAATCCTGCGGTCCGACCGGTTTCAGGCCGCGCTTGGACGGCAATTCCTGTTCACCGCGCTGATCCTGCTGATTGAAGTCCCGCTGGGCATCATCGTTGCCCTGTCGATGCCGCGCAAAGGCTTCTGGGTGCCGGTCTGCCTGGTACTGATGGCCCTTCCGATGCTGATCCCATGGAACGTGGTCGGGTCGATGTGGAACATTTTCACCCTGCCAAAGATCGGTCTGCTGGGGTATTTTCTGAATGACGTTCTGGGCATCAACTATGACATGACGCAACAGCCGCTATCGGCCTGGATCACTGTCATCATCATGGATGTCTGGCACTGGACCTCGCTGGTGGTTCTGCTGTGCTACGCGGGTTTGGTGTCGATCCCGGACGCCTACTATCAAGCTGCGAAGATCGACGGCGCCAGCCCCTGGTCTGTGTTCCGATATATCCAGCTGCCCAAGATGAAAACCGTCCTGACCATCGCCGTGCTGCTACGCTTCATGGACAGTTTCAACATCTACACCGAACCGTTCGTTCTGACTGGTGGCGGCCCCGGCAACTCAACCACCCTGCTGTCGATCGACCTTGTGAAAATCGCGCTGGGACAGTTCGACCTTGGCCCTGCGGCCGCGATGAGCCTGATCTATTTCGCCATCACGCTACTGGTCTCTTGGGTCTTCTACACTCTGATGACAAAGGATGACGCGCAATGAAGAAGCGGTCCATCATCCCGATCCTTTATATCGCGTTCCTGATGCTGCCGATCTACTGGCTGGTGGCAATGTCCTTCAAGACCACGAACGAGATCCTGTCGGGCTTTTCCCTGTTTCCCCAGACCTTTACGCTGGAGAACTACATCACCATCTTCACCGATCCGACATGGTACTGGGGCTACATCAACTCGATCACCTATGTGACTCTGAACACAGTACTTTCTGTCTGCGTTGCCCTGCCAGCCGCTTATGCTTTTTCGCGCTATCGTTTTCTGGGCGACAAACAGTTGTTTTTCTGGCTGCTGACCAACCGGATGGCACCGGCTGCGGTCTTTGCGCTGCCGTTCTTCCAGCTCTACTCCTCGATCGGTCTGTTCGATACGCACCTGGCCGTGGCGCTGGCGCATACGCTTTTCAACGTGCCGCTTGCCGTCTGGATTCTGGAAGGGTTCATGCGCGGCATCCCGAAAGAGCTGGATGAGACCGCCTATGTCGACGGTTATTCCTTCCCGCGCTTTTTCGTCACGATCTTTCTGCCCAACATCAAGGCAGGCGTGGGCGTTGCTGCGTTCTTCTGCTTCATGTTCTCGTGGGTTGAAATGCTGCTGGCCAAGACCCTGACTGCGGTCGAGGCCAAACCCATCGCCGCCGTGATGACGCGCACCGCCTCAAGTGCCGGGTATGAACTGGGCCTGCTGGCGGCAGCCGGGACGCTTACAATCATCCCCGGTGCCATCGTCATCTGGTTTGTCCGCAACTACATCGCGCGCGGTTTCGCGATGGGACGTGTGTGAGGTTCGATATGCGCAAACTCCTTCTCACCCTTCCCTTCCTGCCGTCGTCGGCCCTTGCACAGGCGAAGGCCGGTTGGGGCAATGTCGGCCAGCAAGATGAAAAAGGGTTCTCGTGGACTGACCCCTTGTGGCCCGACTTCTGGATGGCCTGGACCCCAGCCACGCTGGCCGTGTTCGTCGGCATCTTCTCGGCCATTGCGCTGATTGGCCTGCTGGAAGGGTTCAAATTCCGCGAAGGCATCGAACGGCGCGGCGTGCTGGGGCTGACCACCACGCTGGGCGACAGGCTGTTTATTACCCTGCTGGGCTCGGCCTATATCTTCCTTGCCTGGCTGGGCCTGATGGGTCAGCCCGTCTGGACACCACTTTTCCTGTCCATCGGCTGGGGCATTTTCGTCTTCTGGAAAGTTTAAGCTTTGCGAAACAGCGAAAGGATGCTTGTCTGTCAGGCATACTAAGAAATGCGACACGAAAGACCGATGCGAAAGAAAAAAACAACAAACCTCCTGACCGAAGTAGAACTCGAGTTCATGAACGAACTCTGGGCGCTGGGTCAGGGCTCGGTCCGTGACGTGCTTGATTGTCTGCCACCAGAACGCAATCTGGCCTATACGTCCGGCGCGACCATTCTGCGCATTCTCGACGAGAAAGGTTTCGTCGAAAGCCGCAAGGACGGAAAAACGCTGATCTACAGACCACTTCTGGAAAAAGACAGGTATCAGGCGCGTTCGCTTCAGAACCTGTCCCGCACATTGTTCGACGACACACCCGCCACGTTGGTGGCGCGTCTGGTCGATGACGCGGGGCTGAGCGAAGCCGATCTGGAGGAAATTCGGGCACTGGTAGAGAGGAGACTGCAAAATGACAGCGGTTAAACCGGTTCTCGATACGTATCTCGAATTGAACATCGTGCTTGGCCTGTCAGCCCTTATCTGGCTGCTGGCTCGCGCGACATTGGCGAAGACTCCGATGCGAAACAGCTTTGTCGCGCAGTTGCGCGCGCTCAAAACGCTGTGCGTTTGCGTGGTACTCAGTCCTCTGCTGGCGCTTGGCGCTTCGGCATTGGCGGGGCTGGCATGGCCCGGTCGCGCAGTGGCGCTGGGTGACATTGCGGTTGCCGCTTATCTGCGCGGCGAAATCGCGATGCCAGCGGTCCAGTTCGAGGCATTGCTCAACACCCGCGAACGCTGGATCGATCATATCGTTTCGGGTGAGTCTCTGGCTTTGATTATTGTCCTGATAGCTCTGGCGATGATCTCGGCGCTGTATCTTGTCCGCGCTGTGCGTGATGCGATTTCCATTCGCAACACGATCGGGACAAGTTTTCTGTGGCGCCGCTCTCGCAAAGTGGACATTCGCCTGTCGGACCGCATCACGGTGCCCTTCGCGGTGCGCGGTCTGCGCCGCCGTCACGTGGTTTTACCCAGTCACTTGCTGAATACGCCGCGTGAAATGCGGTTTGCTCTGGCCCATGAGTTTCAGCACATCCGCGCAGGTGACGTGGAATGGGAACTTGGGTTCGAACTATTGCGCCCCGTTCTTTTCTGGAACCCGGCCTATCAGCTTCTGAAATATCAGTTCGACCGGTTACGGGAACTGGCCTGTGATCAGTCGGTTGTTGCCCGCAAAGGGATCGACGCGCGCGACTATACGTCCTGCCTGCTGGATTATTGCGCCCGTACAGTCGCGATGCGGAACCCGAAGGTTCTGAATGTAGCGCTGGTTTCCGGTGGAAAGGCCAAGCGGGTATTGCAGCAGCGGGTGATCGCGCTGACCGATACGCAGGTGGCCACGGCTCCTCTGCCGGTTCTGTTTTTGGGTCTGACGCTGACTTTTGCGACCTTGCTCGCGCTTGGATCAGCCTCGCTTCGGCAGACACATGACTGGAGCCATGATCGGCTGATGCTGTCGACGGTTGTCAATCTGGAACGGCTGGAGGCCCGTAACCAGGGTAACTGATCCCTCAGATCACCAACCGCGACGCCCGAACAGCGAGTGGATACGGTTTTGCCCTGTAAAGGGGTCGATCTTCCGCGGGTGTGCCAGCCCTGCGACGACGCGCTCGACCAGAACCCATCCCACCAGGGCAAAGATTACCCCACCAAAGGCCTGTCCCAGCAACACGCCAGAAGCGCCCGCCAGCTTGGATCCGATAACGACAAAGACCCAAGTTCCAACGGTATGTCGCCCCCAGTTGATCCAGGTCGAATAGACCGGGTGCCCAAGATTGTTGAAACTGGCGTTCGCGACAAAAATCACTCCGTTAAAAAACGAAGCCAGCGCCAGCGGTCCGCAAAACAGGTAGATCAGCGTCCGTGTTTCGCCTTGCGCTGCAAACAAATCCGCGATTGGTGCACGCAGAAGAAACAGGATAGCCGCCATTGCCACGACGTATATCCCGGTAAACCGGATTCCGGCCCAAAAGGCGGCCCGCACACGATCATATCGTTCGGCCCCGAAGTTCTGCCCGATGATCGGACCGATCGAGCCTGACAAAGCAAACACCACGGAAAACGCCACCGGCATCAGGCGGCCGATCACGGCCATCCCCGCCACCGCGTCAGTTCCATATTGAGCAATTTCCCGAACTACGATGGCGTTTCCAATCGGAGTTGCGACATTGGTCAGAACCGCTGGAATTGCGATGGTTCGCACAGGGCGCAGATCGTGCGCAACCTGTGACAGCGATGGCCGCATAAAGCCCCGGTGCACGCGCAACGCGGGCAGTATCGCGGCTGCCAGCATACAAAGCCTTGCCAATACGGACGCAATTGCGGCGCCATCCAGTCCAAGCCCCACTGCGAAGATCAGAACGGGATCCAGGACGGCATTCACCAAACCGCCGTAGATCGTCGCCATCATCGAACGTCGCGCATCACCATGCGCGCGCAATACAGCCATCGCCGTCATGGCAACGGACATGACGCACATTGTCGGCAGGATGATCGAAACATAGCGGACCGAAAGCCTCAGCACCTCGCCCTCGGCGCCCAGAAGCGACAGTAGAAAGGTCAGGTTCATCAGAACCAAAGCCGAAATCAGGATACCACCAATCAGCCCCAGAACCGCGACGCTGGATGCATAGTGGCGCGCCTGCTCTGGCCTGCCCGCGCCCAGTTCACGTGCAACGAGCGCCCCGGCGGAGATCGACAGCCCGATATTGATGGCGTTGGTAAAGAACAACAATGTCCCCGCATAGCCGACCGCCGCAGCCAGAGCGTCATTGCCCAGCATCGAGATGAATATCATGTCCACAAAGTCGACCGCGAAAATTGCCATCAGACCAATGCTGGTGGTCAAGGACATGCGCGTCACGTGCCGCATCAGGCTGCCGTTCAGAAAAACGGCATCGTTGCCGGACTGACCTGCCATGTTGTTCGTTGCTCCTGTTCAGGCGCTTTGTGTCACCTTGCAGCCGTTTGGGAAGGGGCGGCAACCCCAATTCACCCGGGCGGCGCAGATCAGGAACGGTTGCAACGGGGCTCAGTCGGCAGCCATTCCAAAACCCGTCACCGGTAGCGGAAAACGCTCTGCATGGCCGCCAGCGACCCTCTCGTCAGGCACCTTGCTTCACAGACAATATCCAATCCCGCACGATTTCGGCCTTGGGTGTCAGCTCCCGGGACTTCGACCAGACCAGGTAGATCCCCTTCCCTGTTTTCCAGGTCCACTCCGACCGCGCAGCAAGCAGGCCCTGCTGAACCAATGGGGCAACAAGATGGTCCCACCCAAAGGCGAACCCCTCGCCCGCAATCGCGGCCTGAAGCACCAGCGCGTAGTCATTCAGGCGCAGACCGCTGCGCGGAGGTATTTCCGTCACCCCGAACTCCCAGAACCATTGCCGCCACGAAGGGCGTTCACGAATTGGTTCCTCAAGATGGATCAAGCGCTGGCTGAGAAGCCCCGGCACATTTCTGAGATTTACCGCTGCCGCCATCACCCGGGGCGACGCGACGGGATAGATCACTTCCTCGGCGATCAACGCACATTCGCAATCCGGCCAGTCTCCGGCCCCAAGTCGAATGGCCAGGCTGATCGTTTCAACATTCAGATCAGGCTCTCGATCGCTGGATTGCAGGCGCAGGTCGATATCCGGATGGATGCGCTGAAAGGACCCGATGCGCGGCAAAAGCCAATAGTTGTTGAATGCCGAAGACGCGCTGAGTGTCACGTGATCATTGCTGGCAAATTGCCGGATGGATTCGGCGGACTGCGCAAGCTGTTCAAACGCGCGTGTCACGTCGGCAAACAACTTGCTTCCAGCATTTGTCAGGCTGATCTTACGATGGCTACGCTGGAACAGAAGAACACCAAGCGAGCTTTCAAGTTGCTTGATCGCCATACTGACCGCTGGTTGTTGAACGTTCAATTCCTGCGCCGCATGTGTGAACGATCCAGTCCTTGCTGCGGCCTCGAAAAAGACGAGGTGGCGCGGTGAGGACAGATGTGACCAAAGCTTTTGCATAAGCTGTGTTTATCTAATTCATCGAAATTTTCAAACGTCACAAAGGCCCACCCAGACGATAATTTCAGGACAGACAGATTCAGAGAGGGCATTCATGGCGCGCCGGGCACGCAGTTCAAGAACACGGGGAAATGCGCCAACTGGCGCACCGCCCTCACCCTATATTCGCCGCATCATCCCGCATTTCGATGTGCTTGATGAGGATCAGATCGTTCGGCTTGAGGAACAGGTCGACTGGATCCTGCAAGACGTGGGCATCGCCTTTCGCGACGACCCCGAGGCGCTTGCGCTTTGGAAGCGCGAAGGTGCAAAGGTTGACGGCGACATCGTGCGCGCGCCGGCCGATTGGATTCGCAACCTGTGCTCTCAAGCTCCGGCCGAGTTCACACAACTGGCCCGAAACCCGGACCGATCAGTCACTATTGGCGGCAAGCATCAGGTTTTCGCGCCGATTTACGGCGCCCCTTTTGTACGCGACCTCGAAGGTGGGCGCCGATATGGCGATATGGCCGCCTTCCGGGATCTCGTGCGACTAACTTATCTGCACCCGAACCTGCATCACGGTGGCTTCGTCACCTGTGAGCCTTGTGACGTTCCGGTCAGCAAACGGCATCTCGACATGCTGTTCGCGCACATGAACCTCAGCGACAAACCGCATCTGGGCGCGATTACGGAAATGAGCCGCGCGCAGGACAGCGTCGACATGGCCGAAATCGTGTTCGGCGCTGAGGTAATGGCCGATAACTGCGTCATCATGGGGAACGTGAACACGAACTCTCCACTTTTGGTGGACCGTGTGGTGACTGAAGCGGCACGGGTGTATTCAACCCGCGGGCAAGGCATGGTCGTGGTGCCCTTTATCCTTTCGGGGGCAATGGGGCCGGTCTCAACCGCGGCGTCCGTGGCACAGGCCATGGCCGAAGCGATGATGGTCTGTGCGTATATTCAGCTAATCCGCCCGGGCGCGCCTTTTGTGCTGGGCAACTTCCTGTCGTCGATGTCGTTGAAATCGGGCGCACCCACTTTTGGAATGCCCGAACCTGTCATGTCGAACTATGCTATTGGTCAACTGGCACGCCGCGCCGGGTTGCCGTTGCGGTGCGGCGGGTCCCTGACAGCATCGAAGATCGAGGACGCCCAAGCGGCATACGAAAGCGCGGATTCCATGCATTCCACTATGCTGGCAGGGGCAAATTTTGTCTTGCACTCGGCAGGCTGGCTGGAAGGCGGATTGTGCACCGGTTTCGAGAAGCTGATCATGGATGCGGACCGGCTTGGATCCTATCAGAAAGTCCTGTGCCAGGGGCTGGACACTTCAGACGACGCGCTGGCTCGGGACGCATACGACGAAGTCGCCCCAGGCGGGCATTTTCTGGGATGCGGCCACACGATGCGCCACTACCAGACAGCATTCTACGAACCCAGGCTCAGCGACAGCGAGAATGTCGAAAGCTGGGAAGAAAACGGTTCGGAAGACATGCGCCAGCGCGCCCACAGTCGCTGGAAGCAGATGCTGAAAGAATATGAGGAACCTCCGATCGACGCCGCGCTGCGCGAAGAACTGGAGGCATTTGTCGCCAGACGCAAAGAGGAACTGCCCGATGCCTGGTACTAGGAAAACAGCCACCGCGACCCCCCCTGCCAACGTCGTGACCGTAACCGCAATGATCGCGTGGGCTACGCAAAGAACACTTCGGGCCCAACCCGGCCTTTCTTGAAACGCTGAAAGCTTAACCAAGGACACCTTCAATGCCCGAAATTCAAAAAGACGATACAGCCACAGGCAAACCGCTTCCTTCCCACGCCAAGGTTGTCGTCATTGGCGGCGGCGTCGTCGGATGTTCGATCCTTTTTCACCTTGCCAAGTTCGGGTGGAAGGATGTCGTACTGCTGGAACGCGATGAACTGACTTCCGGTTCAAGCTGGCATGCCGCCGGGCAGATACACACAATCAGTTCGGACCCCAACATAAGCCGCCTGCAAAGCTATACGATTGATCTGTACAAGGAAATCGAAGAGACATCGGGCCACTCGGTTGGCCTGCATATCACTGGGGGCTTCTACGCCGCGTCGACCAAGGAATGGTACGATTACCTCAAACGCGAACGCTCAAAGGCGCGGTACATGGGGCTCAATCAGGAATTCATAAGTCCAAGGGAACTGGCCGAGCGCCATCCGCTGATCGACCCCAAGCATTACCACGCAGCCCTTTGGGACGATCAGGACGGTGATCTTGACCCTTCGGGCGCGACCTATGCCTTTGCCAAATCGGCCCGTTTACACGGCGCGCAGTACTTTACCCATTGCGGTGTGACCGCGATGAGCCAGCGCCCGGACGGAAGCTGGGATCTGACGACGCCGAAAGGCACGATCAATGCGGAACAGGTGGTCAATTGCGGTGGCCTCTGGGCCCGCGAAGTCGGCCAGATGTCCGGCATTCACCTTCCGGTACAGCCGATGGAGCATCACTACCTGATCACCGACAAGATCCCGATGATCGCCGAGCGCATGGAAAGCATGGGCGAAGCCGGTCGCCTGCCCGCGGGTATCGATTATGAGGCCAACATCTATTTCCGGCAGGAACGGCAGGGCATGTTGCTGGGCACCTATGAGCCAAAGTCGACCCCCTGGAAAGTCGGCGGGACCCCGTGGGATTTCGGCCACGAGTTGCTGCAGCCCGATCTCGACCGCATCGCCGAACGACTCGAAATGTCGTTCGAACGGATACCGGCAATCGGCGAGGCTGGCCTCAAGGACATGATTAACGGGCCATTCACTTTCGGCCCGGACGGCAACCCGATGATCGGCCCGGTTCCGGGGATGAAGAACTATTGGGTCGCGGTGGGTGTCATGGCGGGGTTCTGTCAGGGCGGCGGCGTTGGTCTGACCATGGCGGAATGGATGATCGACGGAGAACCCTCGATCGATGTCTGGGCCATGGACGTCGCGCGGTTTGGCGAGTTTGCGACGCCGGATTGGGGAACCGTCAAATCGGCTGAAAACTACGAACGCCGCTTTGTCATGACCTTCCCCAACGAGACCCTTCCCAAGGGCCGGATGCAGAAAACCACCGCGCTTTACGATCGTCTGGTCGCGCAGGGTGCCTTGATGGATCAGGGCTTTGGACTTGAAAACGCCCAGTGGTTTGCGGACGGTCCCGAGGACGCCCACGAGGATCCGACTTTCGAGCGCAACCGCTCGTTCGATTATGTCAAACGCGAGGTGGACGCCGTGCAGAATGCCGTCGGCGGCATCGAGATTGCCAACTTCGCCAAGCACGAGTTCAAAGGCAAAGGCGCGCGCGCTTATCTGGACCGTATTGTGGCGGGCTATGTTCCTAAACCCGGCCGCCTGACCCTGACACCGATGCTGACCCCAAAAGGCAAGCTGTACGGTGACCTGACCGTTGCCTGCCTGGCCGAGGATCACTTTATGCTGTTTGGGTCGGGCGCGATGCAGGAAGCGCACCGCCGCTGGTTCGAAACGGATCTGCCGGACGATGTCGCTTATGCCAATGTTTCAGACGACTGGCACGGGATAGCGCTGTCCGGTCCCAAGTCACGAGAGCTGTTGTCGCGTATCACCCGCACCGATGTCAGCGCCGACGCCGTGAAATTCCGCGATCTGCGACAAACCTTCGTGGGCGGGGTTCCGGTCATTTTGAACCGTATCAGTTTTTCGGGCGAGCTTGGTTTTGAAATCTACTGCCGCCCCCAATACCTGTTGCGGCTTGCCGAAACGATCGAGGGTGCCGGGGCTGATCTGGGCTATCGCTGGTATGGCGCACGTGCGCTCATGTCGATGCGGCTTGAAAAAGGCTGGGGTGTCTGGACCACGGAATTCCGGCCGGATTTCAATGCAGTGGAAAGCGGAATGGATGTCTTCATCAACTGGAAGAAAGATTTCGTCGGCAAGCAGGCGACCGAAGGTTTCCGTGCCGAGGGTGTGAAACAAAAGCTTGTGACCATAACAATCGACGTCGAAGGGATCGATGTCTCCAGCGACGAAGCAATCCTGAAGGATGGCGCGGCGGTAGGTTACGTCAGCTCAGGCGGATATGCGCACCGGATGGGTAAATCCATGGCGATGGGCTATGTCGCGTCGGAGCACGCAGCGCCCGGAACGGTCCTTCAGGTGGAAATCCTCGGCGAGTTCTACGATGCCGAAGTGCTTGGCGGCCCGCTTTACGATCCCAACGGCGCCAATATGCGATGCTGAAATTTTGTACGGGGCGCCCGCCTGGGCGCCCTTCGCAATTCTGACGGAACCAGCGGAGTTCAGGTGGTCCCTGAACTCCATCGCAGCAATGGCTGTGTTTCGTCGCCGGATTATCCGGCGAACGCCATACGATCAGCCGCAAAACGAGCCTCACTCATTCAGGCGCTGACTTCGAAGAATAGTAATATGCGATCGCCTGAGCGCGGTTTTTGACGGACAGTTTTTCATAAATATTGGACAGATGAAATTTGACCGTATTCGTCGATATTTGCAGCTCTTTCGACAGGTCACGATTTGGCAGTCCTTTGGCCAAAGCCTCCAGGATCGCGCGTTCTTTGCGTGACAGGCCATGAATCGGATCCTGATGCATCTTCCTGACATCGATGAAGGGAAACACCATCTTGCCGGCAGCAACGTCGGCGCAGGTTTCAAGCAAACCCTCCACTTCACCTGACCGTGGGGCAAACCCTGCGGCCCCGGCCTGCATGGCCAACCTGGGAACGTCGCCGGCCTCGTCGCCATACACAATGAAACGGGGTGCGTTTTGCTGTTCACGCAGCACCTCGATCAGTTTGGCAGCACCCAAAATCGGCAGGTTCCACGCCACGACGCAGACCTGCACAGGCACCCGCATCACCGCGCCCAGAAACCCCTCGGCTGTGGCGGACGTGGCCACCAAAGAGAATCGCGGATCACGTTCAAAAATCTCCGACATCGCAGACAGGACGAGCGGATTGTTGTCGGCCAGCATGACGTCAATCGGGTATCGGGGTTTTTCAGTCATTTGATTTTCCGCCCAAAATTCTCAAAACCTACCCATTCCGGTAGGTTCGATCTCAGTACACCTTTGTATTCTTACACTAATGGGTAGGTTTTTGCCCACCCAATTAGATGCCCAAAAGCAGTATTAAGTTACGTTGCGCGTTCGGGCAAGTTTCAGTTTTGCTGATCGCCAACGCGACACACGGGCTCCGCCAATCATCCCGTAGCTGAGGAGGATCACAAATGACGTTCCAGGTTTATCCCCCGCTGGAAATCCCCGAGACCCTGGCGGCCGGACCCGGCCCCGGCAATACAGACGCCCGCGTTCTGCAGGCGTTTTCCAGCGCGGGTGTTGCAGACCACATGCAAGGCGATGTTTTGCGCGGAATGGTCGAATGCAAATACATGCTGCGCGAAATCTGGGGTACCGACAACGCCTATACCTTCGCCGTCGCCGGCACCGGTTGGAGCGCGCTGGACACCATGTTCTCGGCCGTGATGCCGGGCGACAAGGTGGTCGCCTTTTCGAACGGTACGTTTTCGGGCATCGACTCGCTGACCCTGCGGATCAAGGCCGCGACACCGCAGGAACACGCCTCCAGCCCGCTGGACCCGCAGGCGGCAAGCGTCGTCGTGATCGAAGTGCCTCATGGGCAACCGGTTACGGGTGAAATGGTCGAAAAGGCCCTGGCTCGCCATAAACCGAAATGGGCCTTCATGGCGCATTGGGAAACCGGATCGGGGCGCATCAACGATCTGCGCGGTTTCTCGAATGCCTGCGAACGGCATGGGGCCATGGGCCTGATCGACGCGGTTTCTTCCTTGGGCGTCGAGGATTTCCGGATTGATGATTTTCCCGGTATCGCAGGCTGGGCATCCTGCCCGCAGAAAGGCCTGTGCTGCCTGCCACTGACCTACGCGCCGGTCAGCTTCACCGACTCGTATATCAATTCGCTGAAGGCGACGGGTGCATATACCTATGTCCACAACCCGATTTTCGAAGCCCGCCACTGGGGCATCGTCGACGGGCAGGATGTCGAAAAGGGAACCTATCACCGCACACATTCGGGCTACGCCGTTGCCGCGTTTCACGAGTCGCTGCGCCTGACCCTTCAGGAGGGGCTGGCCAAGCGATCCGCATCATATCGCACACACGAATGCGTATTGCGCGACGCTGTGACCGCGCTTGGCTGCGAAGTGACCTCGGACATGCCCAGCCTTGTCGTGCTCAATCTGCCGACAGAACTGGCAGGTCGTGAAATGGAACTTGTTCAGAATTGTCGGGCGCGCGGGTTTGGCATCTGGCCCACGCTCAGCGCCCCGGTGCAGGTTCGGATCGGCATTCTGAACCAGCTCAACCATCAGGCCGTCAGCCGCATCGTGCGCCTGTTCTCCGAAGCTCTGCATGAGTTGGGAGGCACCGTCGATTTCGAAGAAATCGAGGCGCTGCTGGAAAGCCGCTACGGCACATCGATTGCCGCGTAATCGCACTGCATGAACGGGAGGAATGCAGATGGATATTCATGAATATCAGGCCAAAGAGGTCCTTTCGAAGTTTGGGGTCGATGTCCCGCCAGGTGCATTGGCCTACAGCCCCGAGCAAGCCGCCTACCGCGCTCGCGAGCTTGGCGGCGACAAGTGGATCGTCAAGGCGCAGGTGCATGCAGGCGGGCGCGGCAAGGCTGGCGGCGTCAAGCTGTGCAACACTGAAAGCGAGATCTACGAGGCCTGTGACAACCTGTTCGGGCGCAAGCTGGTTACGCATCAGACCGGCCCGGAAGGCAAAGGCGTCTACCGCGTATATGTAGAGGCCGCCGTGCCCATCGACCGCGAGATTTACCTGGGTTTCGTGCTTGATCGCTCCAGCCAGCGGGTGATGATTGTCGCGTCGTCCGAAGGCGGAATGGAGATCGAGGAAATCTCGGCCGAACGCCCGGACAGCATCGTACGCTCAATCGTGGAACCGGCTGTAGGGTTGCAGGAATTCCAGGCGCGCGAGATCGCCTTCGAACTGGGTCTGGAGCCTCGTCTGGTACAGCAAATGGTCCGCACCCTTCAGGGCTGCTATGCCGCATTCAGCGAATTGGACGCGACCATGGTCGAGATCAACCCTCTAGTCATAACCGGCGATGATCGCGTTCTGGCGCTGGACGCCAAGATGAGCTTTGACGACAACGCCCTGTTCCGTCACCCGCAGATTGCTGAACTGCGCGACAAAAGCCAGGAAGACCCCCGTGAAAGCCGCGCGGCTGATCGTGGCCTGTCCTATGTCGGCCTCGAAGGCAATATCGGCTGCATCGTGAACGGTGCCGGTCTGGCCATGGCCACGATGGACACCATTAAGCTGGCCGATGGGGAGCCTGCGAACTTCCTCGATATCGGCGGCGGTGCTTCACCCGAGCGGGTCGCCAAGGCCTTCCGCCTGGTTTTGTCGGACAGCAATGTTCAGGCGGTTCTGGTCAACATCTTTGCTGGAATCAACCGCTGTGACTGGGTTGCAGAAGGTGTCGTGCAGGCATTGCGCGAACTGGACATCGACATTCCTGTCATCGTGCGTCTGGCCGGTACGAATGTCGAAGAGGGTCAGAAGATTCTGGCCAAATCCGGTTTGCCGATCATCCGTGCAACCACCCTGATGGAAGCCGCCGAACGCGCCGTTGGCGCATGGCGCAACGACCTGTCCCAAAACACCAAGATGAGGGCTGTGTAATGAGCATTCTTCTCGACCGCGACAGCCGCGTTATCGTTCAGGGTATCACCGGACGCATGGCGCGTTTTCACACCAAGGACATGTTGGAATACGGCACCAATGTTGTCGGCGGCGTTGTCCCCGGCAAAGGTGGCGAAACCGTCGAAGGCGTGCCGGTTTTTGACACCGTCAAACAGGCCGTCGAGGCCACGGGTGCCGATGCCAGCCTTGTCTTCGTTCCGCCACCGTTTGCAGCGGATTCGATCATGGAAGCGGCGGATGCCGGCATCCGCTATTGCGTCTGCATCACCGACGGCATCCCGGCCCAGGACATGATCCGGGTCAAACGCTACATGTACCGCTACCCGCGCGACAAGCGCATGGTGCTGACCGGGCCGAACTGCGCCGGAACAATCAGCCCGGGCAAGGCGCTGCTGGGTATCATGCCCGGCCATATCTACCTGCCGGGCAACGTGGGAATCATCGGGCGCTCGGGCACGCTGGGCTACGAGGCTGCAGCGCAGCTCAAAGAACGCGGAATCGGTGTGTCTACCAGCGTCGGCATCGGTGGCGACCCGATCAACGGTTCGTCCTTCCGTGACATCCTTGAACGGTTCGAACAGGACGAAGACACCGAGGTCATTGCCATGATCGGAGAGATCGGCGGCCCGCAAGAGGCCGAAGCGGCGGAGTATATCCGTGACCACATCACCAAGCCCGTGGTGGCTTATGTCGCGGGTCTGACAGCCCCCAAGGGCCGGACCATGGGCCATGCAGGTGCGATCATTTCGGCCTTTGGCGAAAGTGCCTCGGAAAAGGTTGAAATCCTTTCTGCCGCAGGTGTGACCGTGGCGGAAAACCCCGCAGTCATCGGCGAAACGATCGCCCGCGTCATGGGAAAGGCCGCGTGATGGTTAAACCTTCAGTCCTTGTAACACGCCGCTGGCCAGCTGCGGTCGAGGCGCAACTGGCCGAAAGCTATGACACCGTGCTGAACACCGGAGACAAACCCATGTCTCCGGCCGAAATACGCGATGCGCTGAAACGGTATGACGCGGTGTTGCCGACCGTGACCGACACACTCAGCGCCGAGGCGCTGGATGTGCCTGCCGCGCAGACCAGGATCTTGGCCAATTATGGTGTCGGCTACAGTCACATCTGCGAACCTGCAGCCCGCGATCTGGGTATGACTGTCACCAACACGCCCGACGTGCTGTCCGAATGCACCGCCGATCTGGCCATGACCTTGCTGCTGATGGTGGCCCGTCGTGCAGGTGAAGGCGAACGGGAACTGCGCGCCGGAGGTTGGTCCGGCTGGCGCCCTACCCATCTGGTTGGCACCAAGGTCAGTGGCAAGACACTGGGCATTATCGGTTTTGGCCGCATCGGTCAGGAAATGGCCCGCCGCGCCCATCACGGATTCGGCATGAAGATCATCGTGCAGAACCGCAGCCAGGTATCGCCGGACGTTCTGGGCCAATGCAACGCCGTTCAGGTGGACACGGTGGACGAACTGCTGCCGCAATGCGATTTCGTCTCACTGCACTGCCCTGGCGGCGCGGCGAACCGCCACCTGATCAACTCGCGCAGGCTGAGCCTGATGAAACAGGACGCCTTCCTGATCAACACCGCGCGCGGCGAGGTGATTGACGAATGGGCGCTTATTCAGGCCCTGATGTTCGACATGATCGGCGGTGCTGCGCTGGATGTGTTCGACGGCGAACCACGTATCAGCCCGGACCTTCTGCAATGCGACAATCTGGTGATGCTGCCGCACCTTGGCAGCGCCACCCGCGAAGCGCGTGAAGCCATGGGGTTCAGGGTTCTCGACAATCTCAGTGACTTCTTTGCCGGCCGCCCGCCCCGGGACCGTGTAATCTGACCTTTTCCCTCACTTCCTCCCGCCGGTGATCCCGTCGGGAGGCCTTTTCAGGAGGTTTCCACGTGAACGCCCCCCACCGCACAAATGGTTTTTTCACCCAGTCTCTTTCGGATCGTGATCCTGAGCTTTTTGGCTCGATCCGGTCCGAGTTGGGGCGCCAGCGCGATGAAATCGAGC